>NZ_JAYRTX010000022.1:0-35168 GCF_041919395.1 Albidovulum sp. | reverse complement strand
CCGTCGCTCGACGGAAACCCGTTGGGCGAGGCCATCGTCGGCAGCGACGGGGGCGAGATTCTCGCTGGAGGCGAGAACGCCGACGACATCGCCGGCCTTGGCGGCGATGATCAGATCGGTGGCTATGCAGGCGACGACACTCTCGTCGGTGGCGCGGGGGCGGACGCGGTGCGTGGCGATGCGGGCGACGACGTGATCGCAGGCGATGCGGGCAACGATACGCTGATGGGAGGCGAGGGGGCCGACACGCTCTCGGGCGGGGCGGGCGACGACATGCTCGCCGGCTGGGAAGGCGACGACGTGCTCTCGGGCGGCGAGGGTGCGGACAGTCTCGTCGGCGGCGGCGGGACGGACGCGCTGATCGGCGGCGCGGGCGATGACGCGCTGGAAGGTGGTCCGGGCGATGACACGCTTGTGGGCGGGCTCGGGCAGGACACGCTGATGGGCGGGGCCGGGCATGACGTTCTGAACGGTGCGGAGCGGGAGCTGGACGGCACCGACACGGACCAGCACGACTTCCTGAACGGCGGCGCGGGCAACGACACCATCACCGCCGGGCAAGGCGACTGGGCCAATGGCGGAACCGGGGCCGACAGCTTCCTTCTGCACGACTGGCTGTCAGCGGGCAGCGGGCCCGCAACCATCGAGGACTACACGGCGGCGGAGGATCAGCTGGTGATCCTCTACGATCCCGCCATCCACCCCGTCCCCGATGTCACGGTGGAGCCCGACCCTGAGGACGACAAAGCCGTCCGGGTGATGATTGACGGTGTCGTCATCGCGCGGGTGCTCGGCGACCCGGATCTGACGGCGGATCAGATCGAGCTTGTGGCCGAGGACGAGGTGCACGCCGCCTGACGCCGGAAGGGGCTTCCCTTCGGCCCCGATTCCTCCTATACGCCGCCATCCGCACTTGCGGAGACCTCCAGGGGCCCTGCTGGACGACATCCCGGCTTGCGCCATGACCCTCTTGCGAAAGGAGACCCCGATGTCGATCACCGCCGAAGAAAAAGCCCGCGTGATGAAGGAATATGCGACCAAGGCCGGCGATACCGGTTCGCCCGAGGTCCAGGTCGCGATCCTGTCGTCGCGCATCGCCACGCTGACCGAGCATTTCAAGAGCCACGCGAAGGACAACCACTCGCGCCGCGGCCTCCTGAAGCTCGTTGCGCAGCGCCGGAAGCTTCTCGACTACCTGAAGAAGACCGACGACGGCCGCTATCAGGACCTGATCAAGCGCCTCGGCATCCGCCGCTGATCCGCCGGGATTGACGGAACCGAACGCCCGCGCCGGAAGGTGCGGGCGTTTTGCATGTCGCGCGGCTCCAGGTTCAATGCTTGACCTTGCGGACCGTCATTTCGCGAGAGGTCATGACGTAGTCAAAGACGCGTTGTGAGTATACGCCGTGTTTCAAGTAGAGTTTCTTCGACTTGAAGGCGACAGGCTGCTTTGAGGGGTCGTAGCGGCCTGATATTTGGGGCATGTCGTCAATCCAGACTTGTACGGAGAAGCCGCCCCGACCGTCGAAGTCGACCAGGACCGACAGTTTCTGTTCGGTCCCGTCGCGCCGGATCTTCCCGGCGGAGCGTCTTTCGTTCAGGGCGCCGCGGATGCAACTCTCACCTTCGCCGGTCTTGATATCGCTTTTCAGAAGAAGCGATCCGTCGGGTGTCACATCTATGCTCAGGGGAGGTGCGCATCCCAAACGCCCATCGTGGACCTGGAAGATGGTGAACTGCTGACGCGAACTACTTCTCATCGCGATGTTGGTTTCAAACAGATAGGCTCCCTTCGCTGTGGGTGAAATGCTATCGGAAGATATCTCCGCGCGCTGCGCGAAAACGCCTCCCTTGCAATGATTTGTGCTGGTTTTGAAAGTGCGGGTCTTCCCTTTGACTGTGATCGCGCCCGGATCGACGGAGCATGAGATGCTCCACGCGTTCAGCGGGGTCGCCCAACCTCGCTTCGCGCCGAGGCTGACGAACGCACAGAGGAGGATCAGAAGCGGATAATCGCGCAGGAAGCGTGTTGGTTTCATCGGGTGCCCCGGCAATTTCCATGTTGGGTGGTCAGACAATGCGAATCCCGGTCGCTATCTGAAGGCAGATGTCCAGCCTAGCGTCGACACCCTCATCCGCCAACTCACCGCTTCCCAACCGCCCTCTTTTCCTGTATGGCCCCGCTCCATCTGTGACGTGAGCCCATGCCCCCGGGCGCATGCGAAGGATTGGGGGCGGCGGCAATGGGGCCGCCATTTTGGATGGGAGACCCGGGATACGCCCGGGAGTGCTCCCAAGAGGAAACGATAGATGTTCAACGTGACAAGAAAATCCATCCAGTGGGGCCAGGAAACGCTCACACTGGAAACAGGGAAAGTCGCCCGACAGGCCGACGGGTCGGTCATCGCCACGCTCGGCGAGACCTCCGTCATGGCCAACGTGACCTTCGCCAAGCAGGCGAAGCCGGGGCAGGACTTCTTCCCCCTGACCGTGCATTACCAGGAAAAGACCTATGCCGCCGGGAAGATCCCGGGCGGCTTCTTCAAGCGCGAGGGGCGTCCTTCGGAGAAGGAGACGCTGACCTCGCGGCTGATCGACCGTCCGATCCGCCCGCTCTTTGTCGAAGGGTTCAAGAACGAGGTGCTGATCATCTGCACCGTTCTGAGCCACGACCTCGTCAACGATCCTGACATCGTCGCGATGATCGCGGCCTCGGCGGCGCTGACGATCTCCGGCGTGCCCTTCATGGGTCCGATCGGCGCGGCGCGGGTCGGCTTTGCCAATGGCGCCTATGTGCTGAACCCCGAAGTCAGCGACATGGACCAGCTGCGCATGAACCCCGAGCAGCGGCTCGACCTCGTCGTCGCCGGCACCAAGGACGCGGTGATGATGGTGGAATCCGAAGCCTATGAGCTTTCGGAGGCCGAGATGCTTGGCGCCGTGAAGTTCGGCCACGAGCAGATGCAGCCGGTGATCGACCTCATCATCGACTTCGCCGAGGAAGCCGCGAAAGAGCCGTTCGACTACCAGCCGGCCGACTATTCCGCGCTCTACGCCAAGGTGAAGGCAGCAGGCGAGGCGCAGATGCGCGCCGCCTTCGCGATCAGGGACAAGCAGGAGCGCACCAACGCGATTTCCGCCGCCGTGACCGCGATCAAGGAGGCGCTCTCGGACGAAGACAAGGCCGACGAGAACCTCGGTCCCGCGATCAAGAAGCTGGAAAGCTCGATCCTGCGCGGCGACGTGGTTGCCACCGGCATCCGTATCGACGGCCGCGACACCAGGACCGTGCGCCCGATCGTCTCGGAAGTGGGCATCCTGCCCCGCACGCATGGCTCCGCGCTTTTCACGCGCGGCGAGACGCAGGGCCTCATCATCACCACGCTCGGCACCGGCGAGGATGAGCAGATCATCGACGCCCTGCACGGCAACTTCCGTTCGAACTTCCTCCTGCACTACAACTTCCCGCCCTATTCGGTCGGTGAAGTGGGGCGCTTCGGTCCTCCGGGCCGGCGCGAGATCGGCCACGGCAAGCTCGCCTGGCGCGCGCTGCAGGCGGTGCTGCCGGCGCCGACCGATTTCCCCTACACGATCCGCGTCGTGTCCGAGATCACCGAGTCCAACGGCTCGTCCTCGATGGCCACGGTCTGCGGCTCGTCCCTGTCCATGATGGACGCTGGCGTGCCGCTGAAGGCGCCGGTTGCCGGCGTGGCGATGGGCCTGATCCTCGAAGAGGACGGCAAGTGGGCGGTCCTGACCGACATTCTCGGCGACGAGGATCACCTCGGCGACATGGACTTCAAGGTTGCGGGCACGTCCAACGGCATCACCTCGCTCCAGATGGACATCAAGGTCGCGGGCATCACCCCGGCGATCATGGAGCAGGCTCTGGCGCAGGCCAAGGATGGCCGGATGCATATCCTGGGCGAGATGGCCAAGGCGCTGACCGAGGGCCGGTCGGAGTTCTCGGCCCACGCGCCGCGGATCGAGACGATGACCATCCCGACCGACAAGATCCGCGAAGTGATCGGTTCGGGCGGCAAGGTCATCCGCGAAATCGTGGAAGTATCGGGCGCCAAGGTCGACATCAACGACGACGGGGTGATCAAGATCGCCTCGGCCAATGCCGATTCGATCAAGAAGGCCTATGACATGATCTACTCGATCGTGGCCGAACCCGAAGAAGGCAAGATCTACACCGGCAAGGTGGTGAAGCTCGTCGATTTCGGCGCCTTCGTGAACTTCTTCGGCAAGCGCGACGGCCTCGTGCATGTCAGCCAGATATCGGGCAAGCGCCTGAACCATCCGAACGAGCTTCTGAAGGAAGGTCAGGAAGTTAAGGTCAAGCTTCTCGGCTTCGACGATCGCGGCAAGGTCCGGCTCGGCATGAAGATGGTCGATCAGGAGACCGGCCAGGAGATCGTGCCCGAGAAGAAGGAAAAGGAAGAAGCCGCGGAGTGATCCGCTCAGCCCCCGTCGCAGGGCGGGGGCTGTTTCATATTGGCGGCGCTGCGTCGCGCCGATAGAAAGCGTCAGACGCTCCTGCGACGCGAGCCGGCATGGACTACACGTTCGTCGACCCACCGAAGCCCAGCCTCGCGCGCTGGTGGCATATCACCGGCTCGTTCCGGGGGGAGTCCGTGCTTCGCATGCTCGAATACGAGCATCTTTCCACGCTGCCCGTCTCGGGGCGCGTGCTCGACATGGGCGGCGGGAAGAAGGCACGCTACCTCAGGCTTCTTCCCACCGATCTGATGGTGGAGTCGGTCAACATCGACCCGGGGATCGAGCCGACGCATCTCATCCGCCCGGGCGAACCACTGCCGCTTCCGGACGACAGCTTTGACGCGGTCATCTGCTTCAATACGCTCGAGCATATCTACGATGCCGTTCCCGTGCTCGAAGAACTCTACCGCGTCGTCAAGCCCGGCGGTGCCGTGCATGTCATCGTGCCATTCATGTTCCGCATCCACGGCCATCCGGACGACTACTTCCGCGCGACGCCGAGCTGGTGGCGGGAGACCTTCGCCCGCACGGGCTTCGCGAGTCTCGATCTGATGCCACTGGTCTGGGGACGCGGGGCGACGCGGGCTGTGGTGCCGGGCCTGCACGGAGCCTTCCCTCGGGCACGGATGCATCTGGCGATGCTCTACGACGTTCTATTCGCGGCGCTGATGCTGAAGGGTGATCGCATCTCCGGGCGGCGCGGCGCCAGCATCTGCGGCACCGCCCCAGGCTGGTTCATGACGGGATGGAAGGGCGCGGCATGACCGAGACGCAGAAGTCGCCGTTTCGTGGCCTGCGGCTGGTACTGTTCCGGCTCCTGCGTCGCAAGACCGTCACGCTGGACGGGCTGACGGTCAGTTGCGATCCCTCCCTGGTGCCCCGCTCGGTGGCCACCGCGCTGATCAAGGGAAGCTACGAAGCGCCCGAACGCCAACTGGTCGCCGCTGCCGTCCGCCCCGGTGACAGGGTGATCGAGATTGGAACCGGCGTCGGTCTGGTCAGCCTGTTGTGCAACCGGTTTGCCGGGCCCGGGAACGTCCTGTCCTTCGAGGCGAATGCAGCCCTGGAACCGGTGATCCGTGCGAATTTCGCGCTGAACGGGATGACGCCACGGCTCCGGCTCAAGGCCGTAACGGCGGACGGCGCGCCGATCACCTTCTTTCGTAATGAGAACATCGTCTCCTCCTCGGTTTTCGACCGCGGGCTCGCGGCAGAACGCGTCACCGTTGAAAGCGATCCCATCGACGGCGTGCTGGAGGAGGAGGGCGCGACAGTCCTGGTGATTGACGTCGAGGGCGCCGAGGTCGGTCTTCTTGCCGCGCCCGGCATTGACCGGCTGCGCGAAATCATCGTCGAGACCCATCCCCATATCGTCGGCGAGGCCGAGACCGAGGCGATGATCGCTGCATTGGAGGCGCGCGGTTTTGGCGTGACGGGGCGTATCCACAAGAACGTCCGGCTCACGCGCAAAGTCTGATGCGGTGCAAAGTGTCCAACGCGCTGCGGCGCCATCGACCCCGGAAGGCGCTGCCGCCGCCCGGTCGGGAGGCGAGCGCGTGACCGATCCAGCACTCCGTGTGATCCACTTCCACTTCGGCAAGGAGGGTGGAGCCGAGCGGTTCTTCGTCAAGCTGGCACAGGCGCTTGACCGGCGCGGAGTGGAGCAGCGTTTCATCATCCGCCCGAACCGCAGCTGGGACGCCGGGATCGCGCCGCTGGGCCGGGTGATCCGCAACAACTTCCGCGTCACGTCGCTTCTGACGCCGGTGTTGCACTGGCAGGCGGACCGCTGGGTGAAGGAGTGGAAGCCCCATGCCGTCATGTCCTGGATGCCGCGGGCGGCGCGGCTCGTGCACAAGTGGCCGGGGGTGGTCAAGCTGAACCGGATGGGGGACTTTCCCCAGAATCTCAAACACTTCGAGAATTGCGACCTCTTGGTCGGCAATGTGCCCGGCATTGCCCAGACGTGCCGCAAGCTCGGCTGGACGAAGCCCGCGATCACGATTTCCAACTTCACGCCGATCGTGACTCCGGTTCCGGTTCCCCGCGCCGCCCATGCCACGCCCGAGGACGCCTTCCTTGTCGCGGCCGGCGGCCGTTTCCAGCCGAGGAAGGCGCTCGACACGGCGATCCGCGCCATCGCGCGCATCTCCGGCGCCTGGCTTTGGCTCATCGGTGATGGCCGACTGCGACCCGAACTGGAAAAGCTCGCGGCCGAGTTGGGTGTCACGGACCGCATCCGCTTCGTCGGCTGGGTGGAAAATCCCGTCCATCACATCGCCTCGGCCGATGCCTTCCTGCTGCCCTCGCGCCACGAGCCCCTGGGCAACATCCTCCTGGAAGCCTGGGCGGCCAACGTTCCATCGGTGTCCACGCGCAGCGACGGTCCATCCTGGTTCATGCGCGATGGGATCGACGGCCTGATGGCCGACATCGACAATGTCGATCAGATCGCCGCCGCGCTGACGACGCTGCGCGACAATCCGGTGGCCGCGCGCGCGTTGGCCGCCAACGCGCGCGCGCGTCTCGACGAGTTCTTCTCGGAAGAGGCTATCTGCAACGACTACATGCGGGTTTTCCGCGGTGACTTCTGAGGGGAGCCCGATATGAAACTGCCCCTGTCCGCGTTCATCATCTGCCAGGATGAAGAGCGCTTCATAGAGCCCTGCATCCGCAGCCTCGACATGTGCTCCGAGATCGTGGTGGTGGACAGCGGGTCGCAGGACGGCACGCTCGAAGTGCTCCAGACGCTCAAGGCCGAGGGGTTTCCGCTTGTGATCCTGAAGGAGAAGTGGCGGGGGTATGGTGGCCAGAAACAGTTCGCGATGGAACAGTGCACGCAACCCTGGTGTCTGTCGATCGACAGTGACGAACGGGTGAGCCCGCTTCTCGCCGCCGAATTGCCGAGCCTTCTGGCCGCGTCGGACGTGGCCGGCTGGCGTGTCACGCGATACCCGTATCTCGACGGTTTCGGCTATGCCCCGCCACAGGCGAAGGAGCGATACAACCTGCGCATCCTGCGCAATGGCGCGGGTGCATTTGATCCCGCCGACAAGGTGCACGAGGGCCTCAGGCTGACCGGCGCGGTCCGGAACTCGCCGCGCGGCGGTCTGCTGCATTTTCGGCCGATCGCGCTCCACGAGCAACTTCTCAAGGAGAACAAGTACTCCACCCTGAAGGCCGAGATGCGGGCCGAGCAGGGGCGCCCCGCGCAGCCCTGGAAGATGGCCGTCAATCCTTGGCTGTACTTCCTGCGGCTCTATTTCCACAACGGCCTTTGGCGCTGTGGCTGGGCAGGCTTCATCCGGGCCGCGACGGGCGGCGTCTATGCCTTCCTGACGGAAGCAAAGCGATGGGAACGCGAGGCGCTTGAACGCGTGCCGCCGGTGGAGCCGAAAGATCCAAAAGGCTACTGACGCCTCGGGCGACGCCGGCTCGCGGATGACATCCCCGCCGATGCGAGGGGATGCCGCCCCGGACACAGCCGGACCGCGCCGATTCCGTCCCGGTCTCCCTGGCCGGTCCCGTCGGGATCACCCTTTCAGCTTGGCGTACCGCAGGTAGGGCAGGACCTTGTCGATCTTGCCAAACTTTGCCTCGGCCGCGGCATCGTCGAGCGCGAGGGGCACGATCACGTCCTGTCCCTCGGTCCAGTTCGCGGGCATCGCGACGCCCCGCGCCGCGGCCGTCTGCAGCGCGTCGAGCGCGCGCAGCACCTCGGCGAAGTTGCGCCCGACATTCATCGGGTAGGTCATGGAAAGCTTCAGCTTCCTGTCGGGCCCGATGATGAAGACCGAGCGCACCGTCTGGCTGTCGTTCGGGGTGGGATTGTCGGGCAGGTAGGCCTCGGCCGGCAGCATGTCGAAGGCCTTCGACACTTCAAGACCGATGTCGGCGATGATCGGGAAGGCGGCGACGGCATTCGCCGTCTTCTCGATGTCGCGTTTCCAGCGCTTGTGCTCCTCGACGCCATCGACAGAGATCCCGATGACCTTCGTGTTGCGCTTCGCCCATTCCTCGGCAAGCTGCGCGACCGCGCCGAACTCCGTCGTGCAGACCGGCGTGAAGTCCTTCGGATGCGAGAAGAGAATTGCCCACGTGTCGCCGATCCAGTCATGGAAGCGGATCAGGCCCTGGTCGGTCTGGGCGGTGAAATCGGGAACCGTGTCGTTGATGCGCAGGCCCATGGCAGTCTCCTTCTCGATCTCTGGCAATCCGGGTATCGCAGAGGAACATAATGCGTCGCGCAGAGGATTGCATCCGCCATCCTCGACGCGCGACAGATCGCCGGACAAGCGGCCCTAGAATTTGATCAAATTTCTTTGCCGACCTTGCGGGCCCCCGGATCGCCTGTCACAGTCCGGCGCGACACGCTCCGACGCATCACGAGGTGAGCCATGATCCAACGACGCGACTTCTACATAAACGGGGCCTGGGTCCCGCCGGCAGCCCCGCGCGACTGTGCCGTCATCGACCCCTCGACCGAAGAGCCCTGCGCGGTCATCTCGCTGGGGGCGGAAGCCGATACCAACGCCGCCGTTGCCGCCGCGAAGGCCGCCTTTCCGGGCTGGGCGTCGACGGCGCCGGCCGAAAGGCGCGCCGTCGTGGCGCGGATCCTCGACGAGTATGAACGGCGGAAGGAGGACCTCGCGCAGGCGATCTCGCTGGAGATGGGCGCACCGATCGACATGGCGCGGGACAGTCAGGCACCCTGCCTGCCGTGGCATCTGAAGAATTTCCTGACCGCCTTCGATGCGATCGAGTGGGTCCGTCCGCTCGGCCCGCACGCGCCCGATGACCGTATCGTGCTTGAGCCGATCGGGGTCGTGGGGCTCATCACGCCCTGGAACTGGCCGATGAACCAGATCGCGCTGAAGGTGATCCCGGCGCTGCTTGCGGGCTGTACTTGCGTGCTGAAACCGTCCGAGGAAAGCCCGCTCGACGCGATGATCTTCGCCGAGATGTGCCATGACGCCGGCGTTCCCCCTGGGGTCTTCAACCTCGTCAACGGCGACGGAGCTGGCGTGGGCGCCCATCTGTCGAGCCACCCGGACGTTGAGATGATTTCCTTCACCGGTTCGACACGGGCCGGCCGTGCGATCTCCAAGGCCGCGGCCGAGACTCTGAAGCGGGTGACGCTGGAACTGGGCGGCAAGGGCGCGAACATCGTCTTTGCCGATGCCGACGAGAAGGCGGTGAAGCGCGGCGTCCTTCACATGATGAACAACTCCGGGCAGAGCTGCAACGCACCCAGCCGGATGCTGGTGGAGCGGTCGATCTACGACCGCGTTGTGGACGAAGCGGCCGAGGTGGCGAAGTCGATCCGGGTCGGCCCTGCGTCGGAGCCCGGCCGCCACATCGGCCCGGTGGTGAACCGCCGCCAGTGGGAACAGATCCAGGGCTTCATCCAGAAGGGCATCGACGAGGGCGCGCGGCTCGTGGCCGGCGGCCTCGGCCTGCCCGAAGGCATGAACAAGGGCTATTTCGTCCGTCCGACGGTCTTCGCCGACGTCACGCCCGGCATGACCATCGAACGGGAGGAGATATTCGGGCCGGTGCTCTCCATCATCCCCTTCCGGGACGAGGAGGAGGCGGTCAGGATCGCAAACGACACGCCCTACGGGTTGACGAACTATGTCCAGAGCCAGGACGGTGCCAGGCGCAACCGCATGGCGCTCAGGCTCAAGTCCGGCATGGTCGAGATGAACGGCAAGTCGCGTGGCGCGGGCGCCCCCTTCGGCGGCGTCAAGGCGAGCGGGCGCGCGCGCGAGGGCGGGCACTGGGGAATCGAGGAGTTCCTCGAGGTCAAGGCCGTCTCGGGCTGGGCTTCCGACCTCGCCGCCGAATAGGCTCGGGACCGCCCCGGCCCTTGGCACGGCGGCCGCAGGATATCAGGCGTTGAACACCCGGCTCGGATGCAGTTCTCCCGACCTGTAGGTGCCGACGGCCACCGCGCGGCCCTGCCAGCTTGCCCAGGCCTCCTCGCCCCATGCGACGTCCGAGGCGAGAACCATGCCGGGATTGCCGTTCCTCAGTCGTGCCGCGCCCTCTGCCGTCGCCTTGAGTTCCGGCAGGTCGGCCAGCCCCACCTCCAGCGGCAGGAGGCGCGCGTCGAGCGCGGGCGTCCTGGCCTCTGCCTCGATCGTGTCGATGCCCACGCCCTCCGCGACATCGAAGGGCCCGGACCATTCGCGCCGGAGCCAGAGCACATGGCCGTGACAGCCGAGCGCCGAACCGAGGTCACGGGCAATCGCGCGGACGTAACCGCCCTTGCCGCACACCATTTCCAGTTCGACCGTATCGGCATCCGGCCGCCCGGTCATCTCGATGCTCTCGACCCAGAGCGGACGGGCGGCAAGCGCCATCTCCTCACCGGCCCGCGCAAGCGCATAGGCACGCTCACCGTCGACCTTCACCGCCGAGAACTGCGGCGGGATCTGCTGGATCTCGCCGCGGAAGGCGGAAAGCGCCGCGCGGATATCATCGTCGGACGGGCGCTTGGGCGACGTGGCGATCACCTCGCCCTCGGCGTCGTCGGTATTGGTCTGCGCCCCGAGCCGCACCGCGAAGCGGTAGCATTTCAGCGCGTCGGTGATGTAGGGCACCGTCTTCGTCGCCTCGCCGAGCGCCACCGCGAGGACTCCGGTCGCCGCCGGATCGAGCGTGCCCGCGTGCCCCGCCTTCTTCGCGCCGAGGGCCCAGCGGACCTTGTTCACCACGGCGGTCGAGGTCATGCCGGCGGGCTTGTCGACGACGAGCCATCCGGAAATGTCGCGACCCTTCGTCCGTGCCATGTCTTGCCCCGTCAGCGGTAAAGGTCGCCTGCTAGCGAATAGGCTCCCGCGCGTCAATCCGCGGGTGCCGCGAGCGCCACGATCGGCCCCATCGGAAAGCCGAAATCGTCGCGCCCGAGCGCGGGGGCATTGAGCCGCGAGATGTTGCCGTCGAAATAGAGCGCATCGGGCAGGCCGAGCCCGTCGCGGAAGAAACGCGCGAAGGTATGGAAGTTCACCGGTCCGGCCGAGATGACGAAGGCGGCATGGCGCCCGTCGGCAGACACGCCCACCCCGTTGCGGATGTAGCGGCTGTCGGAATCGGCAAGGAACCGGGGATGCAGCGCGCCGCGGATCACCAGCAATGGCCCGGACTGGGTCGCGAACCGGCAGGCAGGTGGTTCCGCCGCGAAGCTCCGCGACTCGATGACGGCGAACCTTTCGTCCCGGATGCAGAAGACGCCGTTCGGCACCAGTCCGAAGTTGCCCGGCCCCGACGACGTCACGAGGCGCGAGACCTCGCGCCCCTCCTCGACGTATAGTCCCACGGGGCGGCGGTCGGGGTGATACATGCCGGCGTTCATGGCGAAGACGACGGCGCGGCCATCCTCCGCCAGAAGCCGGCCGAGCCGCTCGAAGGTGCCGATGCGCGCGCCCGCGTTGTCGTCGAGATAGAGCCGAAGGTCCTCGCCGGCCGCGGCCTCGCAGACGGCATAGCTTTCCCCCTCGAAGACCACGTCCCGGCAGCCGCCGCCGAACGCCGCGCCCGCCGAGGCGAGAAGGATCAGCAAGCTATCCCTGATCACTTTCATCGTCGTGCCTGGCGATGTCGCGCTGCACCCTCTCGTCGGCCAGGAGTTCCCGCGTGCGGTCCATCCGGTCGTAGCTCTCGTCGATGAGGAACCTCAACTCGGGGGCGAAGCGGAGCTTCACCGCTTGCGCCACATGATGCCTGAGTTCCCCCTTTGACCGGTTCAGTGCGGCGAGCGCCTCCTCCTGACCCTTGCCGCCCAAGGGCAGCACATAGGCCGTGGCGATACGCAGGTCGGGCGATACCCTTACCTCGCCGACCGTGATCGACATGCCCCTGAGCGCGTCGGAATGGACCTCGCCGCGGTGAAGGACCTCGCTCAGGGTCCGCCGGATCAACTCGCCCACGCGAAGCTGGCGCTGGGAGGGGCCCGCGCCCCCCGGATGTCGGTTCTGTGCCATGTCTTTCCTGTAAGCCAGCCGGACCAGCGCCGCAACGGGGGCTTTGCCGGGCCGCGCGCACCGGCTAAAGGAAGCCGACCGGTCCCAGGAGGCGCGCATGACCCAACTCACCGACATTCCCGGCCTCGTCGTCACCGGCGTCTCGGGCCGGATGGGGCAGATGCTCGTCCGCACCATCGCCGCCTCCGGCCGCGCGCGGCTTACCGGCGCGGTGGAACGCTCGGGCCATCCCTGGATCGGTCGCGATCTCGGCGAGGCGATGGGCGGGACAGCCACGGGCATCACCGTCACCGACGACCCGCTCGAGGCCTTCGCCAGCGCGCAGGGTGTCATCGACTTCACCGCGCCTGTGGCAACCGTCGAGTTTGCAGCGCTCGCGGCCCAGGCGCGTCTCGTCCATGTGATCGGGACCACGGGGCTCGAGGCCGACCACCTCGGCAAGATCCGCGCCGCCGCGCGTCACGCGGTCATCGTCCGCGCCGGCAACATGAGCCTTGGGGTCAACCTGCTTGCCCGGTTGACGCAGAAGGTCGCGGCCGCGCTGGACGCCGACTGGGACATCGAGATCGTGGAGGCGCACCACCGGATGAAGGTCGACGCGCCCTCGGGCACGGCCCTCATGCTGGGCGAGGCTGCGGCGCAGGGCCGGGGGCTGAATCTCCCCGACATCCGCGACGCCGCGCGCGAGGGGATCACCGGGCGGCGCGAGCGCGGTCACATCGGCTTTTCGGCCATCCGTGGCGGCGACATCGTCGGCGAGCACGACGTCATCTTCGCCGCCGACGGCGAACGGATCGTGCTCCGTCACATTGCCACCGACCGCGCGATCTTCGCCCGGGGCGCGCTCAGGGCCGCGCTCTGGGGCCAGGACCGCAAGCCTGGCGAATACGACATGCTGGACGTTCTCGGACTCTGACGCACCGGACCGGCTTCGTCATTGCCGGAGTACCCCCGGGGGTCCGCGGGCAGCGGCCCGGCCAGCACCCCGACGGTCTCAGAAATCGACCGCGATGCCCTTCTTCTCCCAGTCGCCGAAGCGCACCGGCTCGGGGCCGTCGCGTCCGCCGAGTTCCGTCGGCAGGGCGGCCGGCTTCGTGGCGCGCCGCCGCGCCTCGGCCTCGGCCAGCGCACGTCTCGCGGCTTCGGGCAGGTCGGGGCGCAGGTCGGGGCGCGGCGTGTCGGCCATGGCCGGGTTCCTTGTCACGGGATCGCCGTTCATATAGTCCGCGCCGGACAGCAGAGCAACCGGAGGCGCCATGAACGACGCGACGGCTCGCGGCGCCGCGGCTGCGCTCGTCCTCGGCGTGACCGAGACGCGCATCTCGCTTGCCGATCAGATGGCCGGCGGTGCCCTCGATGCGCTTGCGCCGCCCGACCGGGCGCGGGCGCAGCGGCTCGCGCTCGCGGCGCTGCGCAATCTCGCGCGCGCCGACAGGGTCCTGAAGCCGCATCTGCGCAAGTCGCCGCCCGCGCCGGTACGGGCTATCCTTCGCGTCGCGGTGGCGGAAATCTTCGTCGAAGCGGCGCCCGCCCATGGCGTCGTCTCGGATGCGGTGACCGAGGCCCGCCGGCTGGGGCGGCTCGGCGAAAGCTTCGCGGGCCTCGTCAACGCCGTCCTGCGCCGTGCGGCCGCGACACCCGCCGAAACCTGGGCCGCGCTGCCGCCCGATCCCTTGCCCGGCTGGCTGCGCGGGCGGCTGATGTCGGCCTGGGGCAAGGCTGCGACGATCGCGATGGAGGCGGCGCAGGTGAAGGGCGCTGCCCTCGACCTGACCCCGAAGGATGGCGACGCCGACGCGCTGGCCCGACGGATCGGGGCCACGGCGCTGCCCACGGGATCGGTCCGCCTGACCGGTCCGGCGCAGGTGTCGGAGCTGCCGGGCTACGGGACGGGTGACTGGTGGGTGCAGGATGCGGCCGCCGCCCTCGCGGCGAAAGTCCTCGCCCCGCGGCCGGGCGAGCGGGTGCTCGACCTCTGCGCGGCGCCCGGCGGCAAGACGCTGCAACTCGCTGCGGCAGGCGCAAAGGTCACGGCGCTCGATCTCTCCGCATCGCGGATGGACCGCGTACGGGAGAACCTTGCGCGCTGCGGACTTCAGGCGGAAACCGTCGTAGCCGACGCCCTTGACTGGGACAGCGCCCATCCCTTCGACGCCGTTCTCCTCGACGCGCCCTGTTCGGCCACCGGCACGATCCGTCGCCATCCCGACCTCCCCTTCGTCCGCGACGCCAGCGGTCTGAAGGCGTTGTTCGCGCTCCAGGCAGCGCTGCTCGACCGCGCGCTGGGCCTTCTTGGCCCCGGAGGGCGGCTTGTATTCGCCACCTGCTCGCTTCTGCCGGAGGAGGGAGAGCGGCAGGTTTCCGCCGCGCTTTCGCGCCACCCCGGCCTGATGGCCGATCGCGCCGCGCTCGCGCGCGCCGGGGTCGATCCGGGCTGGATTTCGGCCGAGGGCGGACTGCGTCTCAGGCCGGACTACTGGCCCGGAAGGGGCGGCATGGATGGCTTCTACATCGCCTGCCTGCGCCGGCCCTCCGTCGTAGCAGGCCATTAGCCGGTGACAGGGCGGGGGCCTGCCGGTAATCTTCCGGCCGGGCAGATTCCCGGCGTCGCGGACGCGCGGCAGCACGGCAATAAGACAACGAGGACCTGAGGCGTGGGGCGTTCGGAAACCGGACAGATGGGGCTTATGCACCGGCTCCATGCACGCCTGGCGGCGCTTGCCCGGCCCGCCACCGGATTCGTGAGCCAGCCCGAACCGAAGACGATCGGCTCCTTCGCGCGCGGTCGCCAGCTTGTCGCGGGGAACTTCCTGTTCGCGGGCTTCCTCATCGAGGGCAAGAAAGCGTCGATCTGGGATCTGCCGGTCCCCGACCCGAGGTTCGAGGAGGAAGTTCACGGCTGCGCCTGGCTCGACGACCTTGCCGCCGTGGCGGATGCGCCCGCCCGCCAGCGTGCGCAGGACTGGGTCTTCGACTGGATCCGCCGCTACCGCTGGGGTGGCGGCCCTGGCTGGACGCCGGACCTCACCGGGCGACGGCTCATCCGCTGGATCAACCACGCGATCCTCCTGCTCAACGGCCGGTCGCGGGCGGAGTCCGACGCCTATTTCCGCTGCCTCGGCCAGCAGACGATCTTCCTCGCCCGCCGCTGGCGCAAGGCCGCACCCGGCCTGCCGCGGTTCGAGGCATTGACTGGACTCATCTACGCCGGACTTGCCCTGACCGGGATGGAGCGGCACGTCGGCCCGGCCGCGGCCGCCCTGGCCATCGAGTGCGAACGCGAGATCGACGCCGAGGGCGGCATTCCCACCCGCAACCCCGAGGAGCTTCTGGAGGTCTTCACGCTGCTGACCTGGGCGGCCTCGGCGCTTGCCGATGCAGGACGTAGCCCCCAGCCCGCCCATCTCGACGCGATCGACCGGATCGCGCCGACGCTCAGGGCGCTGCGCCATGCCGATGGCGGGCTCGCGCGGTTCCACGGCGGCGGGCGCGGGCTCGAAGGGCGGCTCGACCAGGCGCTGGCCACGGCAGGCGGGCGCGCGGTCACCGCGCACGGGCTGGCCATGGGATACGCGCGGCTCGCGGCGGGGCGCACCACGATCATCGTCGATGCCGCGCCGCCGCCGAAGGGCCGCGCCTCGGCCAACGCCCATGCCTCGACGCTCGCCATGGAGCTGACCTCCGGCCGTCGCCCCGTCGTCGTCAACTGCGGCTCGGGCGCGAGCTTCGGCCCCGACTGGCGCCGTGCTGGCCGCGCCACACCGTCGCACTCGACGCTTTGCATCCACGGCTTTTCCTCCTCCCGCCTCGGCACAGCCGGCGTGCTTCCGACGAGCGCGAAGGGCGAGTTCACCGACACGCCCGACCAGGTCTGGGCCCAGCCGGAGGATGACAGCGCCGGCCACCGGCTCATGACCGGCCACAACGGCTATGCGGCGACCCACGGCTTGACGCATGTGCGCCAGCTCATGCTGTCGATCGACGGGCGGGCGCTCGCGGGCGAGGACACGCTTGGCGCGATGACGGTCGCCGACCGCCGTCGGTTCGAAACGATCATGGAGCGGACGCGGCATCAGGGCGTGCCATTCGCCTTGCGTTTCCACCTTCATCCGGATGTGGACTGTGCGCTCGATCTCGGCGGCACGGCGGTCTCGCTCGCACTGAAGTCTGGCGAGATATGGATCTTCCGCCATGACGGGGTGGCGGATCTGGCATTGGAACCTTCGGTCTACCTCGAGTCCGGCCGGCTGAAGCCGCGCGCGACGAAACAGATCGTGCTTTCGTCGATGGTCCTCGATTATGCCTGCCAGTTGGGCTGGACCTTGGCCAAGGCTCAGGATACGCCCTCGGCCATCCGCGACACGCTGCGCGACGATGATCCTGTGCCGAAGTGAAGGACGCTGCCCCGTGACCGAAGACGCAAGCCTCGCCGCCGTTTCCCGTGCGCTCATCTCCGTTTCCGACAAGACCGGGCTCGTGGACTTCGCCCGGGGTCTGGCCACCCGCGGGGTGGAGCTTCTTTCCACAGGCGGCACCGCGCATGCGCTGCGCGAGGCCGGCCTCGCCGTCCGCGACGTGTCGGAGGTCACGGGCTTTCCCGAGATGATGGACGGCCGCGTCAAGACGCTGCATCCGAAGGTCCACGGCGGGCTTCTCGCGGTTCGCGACGATCCGGCACATGTCGCCGCGATGGAGGCGCACGGGATCGCGCCCATCGACCTTCTCGTGGTCAACCTCTACCCCTTCGAGGCCACCGTCGCCAAGGGCGCGGACTACGACACGTGCGTCGAGAACATCGACATCGGCGGCCCGGCGATGATCCGCGCGGCGGCCAAGAACCACGCCCATGTGGCCGTCGTCGTCGACCCGGAGGACTACGCCAAGGTCCTCGGCGACATGGACCAGCATGGCGGCAGGACCTGTCCGAAGTTCCGCCGCAAGCTCGCACAACGTGCCTTCGCCCGCACCGCCGCCTACGACGCCGCCGTGTCGAACTGGATGGCGGGCGCGATCGGCGACCCGGCCCCGCGGCGCCGCACCTTCGCCGGAACGCTCGCCCAGAAGCTTCGTTACGGCGAGAATCCGCATCAGCGCGCGGCGTTCTACACCGACGGCTCGCGCCGCCCCGGTGTCGCCACCGCGACCCAGCACCAGGGCAAGGAGCTTTCCTACAACAACATCAACGACACCGACGCGGCCTTCGAGCTTGTGGCGGAGTTCGACCCGAAGGATGGCCCCGCCTGCGCGATCATCAAGCACGCCAATCCCTGCGGCGTGGCGCGGGGCAGGACCCTGCTGGACGCCTACCGGGCCGCCTATGACTGCGACCGCACCTCCGCCTTCGGCGGGATCGTCGCGCTGAACCGGCCGCTCGACACGGCGACGGCGGAAGAGATCTGCCAGATCTTCACCGAGGTGGTGATCGCACCGGAGGCGGACGAGGCCGCGAAGGCGGTCTTCGCGGCGAAGAAGAACCTGCGGCTTCTGACCACCGGGGGCCTGCCTGACCCGAAGTCCCCCGGCCTCGCCTTCCGGCAGGTAGCGGGCGGCTTCCTCGTTCAGGACCGCGACAACGGGGTCATCACCCAAGCCGACCTGAGGGTTGTGACGATGCGCGCGCCGACCGAGGCGGAGCTGAAAGACCTGCTCTTCGCCTGGACGGTAGCGAAGCACGTCAAGTCTAACGCCATCGTCTACGTGAAGGGCGGCGCGACCGTCGGCATCGGCGCGGGCCAGATGAGCCGCGTCGATTCCACCCGCATCGCGGCGCGCAAGTCCGCCGACATGGCCGAGGCGCTGGGCCTTCCCGAACCGACAGTCAAGGGCTCGGTGGTCGCGTCCGACGCCTTCTTCCCCTTCCCGGACGGTCTCCTGGCGGCGGCGGAGGCCGGTGCCACGGCGGTGATCCAGCCGGGCGGGTCGATGCGCGACGCCGAGGTGATCGCGGCGGCCGACGAAGCCGGTCTCGCGATGGTCTTCACCGGCCAGCGCCACTTCCGGCACTGAGGCGCCATGCGGCTCGTCACCCAGACGGCGCTGGGCGTCTTCGCGCTGGATCAGGCGACGAAGATTCTCGTCGTCCATACCCTCGACCTCTGGTCGCGGCAGCACATCGCCGTACTGCCGCCATGGCTCACATTCCGGATGGCCTGGAACCAGGGCATCAACTTCGGCCTCCTGTCCAGCGACGGCGACCTCGCGCGCTGGGCCCTGATCCTCATGGCGCTGGGCATTTCCGCCTGGGTCTGGCTCTGGGTCCGGCGCGAGCCGCACAGCCGGATCGTGAAGCTCTCGGCGGGCTGCCTCATCGGCGGGGCCATGGGCAACGTGGTCGACCGGCTCCTATACGGCGCGGTCGCTGATTTTCTGAACATGTCGGCGCCGGGCTTCGACAATCCCTACTCGTTCAACGTCGCGGACATCGCGATCTTTGCCGGCGCGATTGGCCTCGTGGTCTTCACCGGGCGGGAGAAGACCCCGTGACGCGCCGGAAGACATGCGCTAAACGGGACGGAGGCAGGTGATGGAGAAACCCATGAGGGCTCGGCTCGGCTTCCGCGGATTGGGGCTCTGTGCGCTCGTTGCGCTGGCAGCCTGCGGGCGCCTGGCCGGCGACGAGAAGAAGCCGCCGCAACTCATGAACATCAAGTCGGCAAGCCGCAGCCCCGACGAGTTCAACATCCTGCCGACCAAGCCCCTGCAGATGCCCGAGGACATCGCGTCGTTGCCCGAACCGACGCCGGGCGGCAAGAACATCACCGACCCGACGCCCGAGGCCGATGCCGTTGCGGCGCTGGGCGGCAATCCGGCGCTGCTGGAAAGACAGGCCGTGCCGGCGGGGAACGGCGGGCTCGTCAACTACGCGGCCCGCTTCGGCACCGCATCCGACATCCGGGACGTTCTGGCGGCCGAGGACCTGGAATACCGGCGCAAGAACGACGGCCGGCTGCTGGAGCGGCTCTTTCACGTGAGCGTCTACTTCAAGGCCTATGCGCCGATGTCGCTCGACCAGTACGCCGAACTCGAACGCTGGCGCGCAGTCGGTGCCCGCAACGTCGGTGCCCCGCCCGAGGGCGCCCAGCAGGAGAAGTGATCACCACTGCGTCAGTCGCGCGGCGCCGGGGTTGACGGTCTCGGCAGGGTGGTTACGTGTGTCTCGGACTCGAGGGAGATCGCGATGATCCGCACACTTCGCTGGCTGGCCGTCGCGGCCTTCTCCACCCCGGCTTTCGGCGGGGAAGTTTCAACGTTCGTCCTTGAGAACGGGCTGGAAGCCGTGGTGATCGAGGATCACCGTGCCCCCGTCGTCGTCCAGATGGTGTGGTACAAGGCAGGTGCCGCCGACGAGAAACGCGGTGTCTCGGGTGTCGCGCACTTCCTCGAACACCTGATGTTCAAGGGAACCGACACGGTGCCTTCCGGCGCGTTCTCGAAGACGGTCGAGGCCAATGGCGGCTCAGACAACGCCTTCACCTCCTGGGACTTCACCGCCTATTTCCAGCGCGTCGCCGCCGACCGGCTGGAACTGGTGATGAAGATGGAGGCCGACCGGATGCGCCATCTCAAGCTTACCGAGGACGACTGGCGGACCGAGCGCGAGGTGATCATCGAGGAGCGCAACCAGCGCACCGACAGCGATCCCGGCGCGATCTTCGGCGAACAGCGCCGGGCGGCACAGTTCCTGAACCATCCTTACGGCACTCCGGTGATCGGCTGGCGGCACGAGATGGAGGCGCTGACGCGCGAGAATGCGCTCGACTGGTATCGTACCAACTACGCGCCGAACAACGCCGTGCTTGTCGTCGCGGGCGATGTCGATCCGGCCGAAGTGAAGCGGCTGGCGCAAACCTACTACGGGCCCCTCGAGCCCACGCCCGGCATCGGCCCGCGCGCCCGCCCGCAGGAACCGCCGCAGCTTGCCGAACGGCGGATGAGTTTCGCCGACCCCCGCGTCGCGCAGCCCTTCGTGTCGCGCAGCTATCTCGCCCCCGAGCGCGATCCCGGCGACCAGAAGTCAGCCGCTGCGCTCACCATCCTCGCGGAGCTGCTCGGCGGCAGTTCACAGACCTCGCTTTTCGCGCGCAAGCTCCAGTTCGAGACGAAGCAGGCGATCTACACGAATGCGAGTTACGACGGCACATCCTACGACGACACCATCTTCGGCCTTGCCGTCGTGCCCGCCGAGGGCGTCGGCCTTGCCGAAGCAGAGGCCGCAATGGACGGGGTGATCGCGGATTTCCTGAAGAATGGCGTCGACGCCGACCAGTTTGCGCGCGTCAAGACGCGGATGAAGGCAGCGATGGTCTATGCCGAGGATGACATCGACGGCCTCGCCCGCCGCTATGGCGAGGCGCTGACAACCGGGTTGACGGTGGCGGACGTGGAGGACTGGCCCGATGTGCTTGCCGCGGTCACCGAAGACGACGTGCTGGCCGCCGCCCGCCAGGTCTTCGACCGCCGCCGCGCCGTCACGGGCTGGCTCATGCGCGAGGGGACCGGGGAGGTGATGCAATGATCCGGGCCCTTCTGGCGGCGTGCGTCGCCGTCCTCGTCGCGCTGCCCGTCGGTGCGGTAGACATCAAGGAGGTCACTTCGCCCGGCGGCATCCGCGCCTGGCTGGTGGAGGAACATTCGATCCCCTTTACCGCCATCGAACTGCGGTTCGAAGGCGGCACCAGTCTCGATGCTCCGGGCAAGCGCGGCGCCACGCTCTTGATGATGGCGCTTCTGGAGGAAGGGTCGGGCGACCTTGACTCGCAGCGCTTCGCCGAGGCTCGCGAAAGGCTGGCGGCCAGCTTCGAGTTCGATGCCTACGACGATGCCGCCACCGTCTCGGCGAAGATGCTGACGGAAAACCGGGACGAGGCCATCGCACTGCTGAAGCAGGCGCTGACGGAACCGCATTTCGACGATGCTTCGATCACACGGGTCAAGGGACAGGTTGCCTCCATCATCCGCTCGGACGAGACCGACCCGAACGCGATCGCGAGCCGCGCTTTCGACCGCCTCGCCTTTGGCGACCATCCCTACGGCTCCTCCCGCTTCGGCACGCTCGACAGTCTGGCGGCTTTGACGCGCGACGATCTCGTCGCGGCGAAGGAAGCCGTTCTCGCGCGCGACCGGCTGTTCGTCTCGGCGGTGGGCGACATCACCGCCGAGGAGTTCGGCGTGCTCCTCGATGAGCTTCTGGGCGGCCTACCCGCGAAGGGCGCGTCGCTGCCGCCGAAGGCCACCCTCGGCCTCACCGGAGGCGTCACCGTGGTGGACTGGGACTCGCCCCAGTCCGTCGTGATGTTCGGACAGGCCGGCATCGAGCGCGATGACCCGGACTTCTTCGCGGCTTACGTGCTCAATCACATCCTCGGCGGTTCGGGCTTCGCCGCGCGCCTGATGGACGAGGTGCGAGAGAAGCGCGGCCTCACCTACGGCATCTCCACATGGCTGGCCCCGATGGATCTTGCGGAGACCTGGCAGGGTTCCTTCGCCTCGGCGAACGAGAAGGTGGCCGAGGCCATCGAGGTCGTG
This sequence comes from Albidovulum sp., assembly GCF_041919395.1. Lineage (NCBI taxonomy): Bacteria > Pseudomonadati > Pseudomonadota > Alphaproteobacteria > Rhodobacterales > Paracoccaceae > Albidovulum > Albidovulum sp. The sequence goes on along the minus strand of NZ_JAYRTX010000022.1, from coordinate 13,152 downwards.
CGCGCCGAATGGACGAAGGCAGCGGCCAAGGGCGTGAGCGAGGCGGAACTGGCGGCGGCGAAGACCTATCTCACCGGCTCCTATCCCATGCGTTTCGATGGCAACGGGCCGATCGCCAACATCCTCGTCGGCATGCAGTCGGAGCGCCTGCCCATCGCCTACGTGAACGAGCGCAATGCCTACATAGAGGCCGTGACGCTCGACGACATCCGGCGCGTGGCGAAGCGGCTGATGTCCCCCGATGCGCTGAGATTCGTCGTCGTCGGCAAGCCCGTGGGGCTGGCGGCGGCGGACTGAGCACCTTTCGCGAATCCTTCCGTCCTGCTAGATATCGCAGGATGAACGCCAAAAGCCCCAACATCCTGCCCGCGAGGCCGCAGATCCGCCAACTGGACGAGGTCGCGATCAACCGTATCGCGGCGGGCGAGGTTGTGGAACGCCCGGCCTCTGCGGTAAAGGAACTGGTGGAAAACGCGCTTGACGCGTGCGCCCGGCGGATCGCGGTCACCTATGCCGACGGTGGCAAGACTCTGGTCCGCGTGACCGACGACGGCTGCGGCATGACGGCTGATGACCTGCCGCTTGCGCTGGCCCGCCATGCCACCTCGAAGATCGACGGAACCGACCTTCTCAACATCCGTTCCTTCGGCTTCCGGGGCGAGGCCCTGCCCTCGCTTGGCGCGGTCGGGCGCCTCAGGATCACCTCGCGCGCGAAGGGATTCGAGGCCGCCGAAATCGCCGTCGCAGGGGGGCGGCTGGAGCCGGTGCGGCCTGCGGCGCTGACCGCCGGAACGGTAGTCGAACTGCGCGACCTGTTTCACGCGACGCCGGCGCGCCTGAAGTTCCTGCGCTCCGACCGGGCCGAGGCGCAGGCGATCCGCGATGTGGTCGAACGGCTGGCGATGGCGGAGCCCTACGTCTCCTTCACGCTGACCGACGCCTCGGGCGGAGAGTCAAGGACGATCCTGCGCGCCGACGCCGAGCAAGGGGAACTCTTCGACGCCCTCGGCCAACGGCTGCGCGGCCTTCTCGGGGCAGGCTTCGCGGATAATGCCCTGCCGATCGACGCCGAGCGGGAGGGATTCCGGCTCAGGGGCTTCGCGGCGCTGCCGACCTATTCGCGGGGCGCTGCGGTCGAGCAATTCCTCTTCGTGAACGGGCGGCCGGTGCGTGACAAGCTGCTGATCGGTGCGCTTCGCGCGGCCTATATGGACGTCCTCTCGCGCGACCGTCACCCGGCCGCCGTCCTCAACATGACCTGCGACCCGGAGCGCGTTGACGTCAACGTGCATCCCGCCAAGGCCGAGGTGCGCTTCCGCGAGCCCGGCGTGGTGCGCGGTCTCATCGTTTCGGCGCTTCGCCATGCGCTGGCCGGGGCGGGGCATCGCGCTTCGTCCACGGTCGCGGGGCTGACGCTCGGTGCGCTGCGAACCGAAGAGACCCGTCCGCGCGTATACCAGATGGAACGCCCGACGCAGGCGGTGCTGCGGATGGCCCATGCGGCGCAGGCGCCGCTCGCGCCGGAACTTGCCGAGGCTTCCGCGCGCTATGAGCCGGCTGTTCGCGACCCGGTCGAGGAGGCAGCCGAGTACCGTCCGCTCGGGGCCGCTCGTGCGCAGGTGCATGAGAACTACATCATCGCCCAGACCGCGACCGGGATCGTCATCGTCGACCAGCACGCTGCGCACGAGCGGCTGGTCTACGAGCGCCTGAAGCGCCAGCGCGAGGAACAGGGCGTCGCCGCGCAGGCGCTCCTGATCCCCGAGATCGTGGACCTTTCCGAAGGCGATGCCCGGCTTCTCCTGGATCATGCCGAGGCGCTCGGGGCGCTCGGCCTGACGGTGGAGCCCTTCGGCGGCGGCGCGGTTGCTGTCCGCGAGACACCCGCGCTTCTCGGCGAGGTTAATGCCGCCACACTTCTCCGCGACATCCTCGACGAGTTGCGGGACCTCGGTGCCAGCCAGACGCTGCAATCGCGGATCGACTCCGTGCTGTCCCGGATGGCCTGCCATGGCTCCGTCCGCTCCGGCAGGCGGATGCGGGCGGACGAGATGAACGCCCTTCTGCGCGAGATGGAGACGACGGCCCTCTCCGGCCAGTGCAACCACGGTCGGCCGACCTACGTCGAGCTGAAGCTTTCCGACATCGAGCGGCTTTTCGGGCGGACATGATCACCTTTCGTGGCCAGACCTACGCGCTTGACGATCCCCTCGTCCTCGCCGCGCTCGGCGGCGGGGCGCTGGTGCTTCTCCTCTTCGTCCTGCTCATCGTCACCCTCCGCGCCGCGGCGCGATCGGCGCGGATGACCGAGCCGCTCGGCTTTCACCTCAGCCAGCTCGGGAGCCGCGTTCAGGCGCTGTCGGACGGGCAGCAGCAGCTTGCCGGCGGGCTGACCCATGTGTCCGAGGCGCAGGCCGCCTCGCAGGCGCGGGTCCTTCACCTCATGGAGCAGCGGCTCGCCGAAGTCTCGCGGGGGATGAGCGAGAGCCTGCACGGCACCGCCACGCGCACCGCGCGGTCCCTGGGCGAGCTACAGCAGCGGCTGGAGACCATCGACAAGGCACAGTCGAACATCGAGAAGCTGTCGGGCGATGTCCTGTCCCTGCAGGATATCCTGTCGAACAAGCAGACCCGCGGCGCCTTCGGGGAGATTCAGCTCAACGATATCGTGCGGAAGGCGATGCCGCCCGACTCCTTCGCCATGCAGGCGACGCTCTCGAACGGGCGTCGTGCCGATTGTCTCATTCACCTGCCGAACCCGCCGGGGCCGATCGTGATCGACTCGAAATTCCCCTTGGAAGCCTACGAGGCGCTGCGCCGGGCGGAGAACCAGTCGCAACTGATCGAGGCGCAAAGGATGCTCCGCATCGCGGTGCGGAGCCACATCAAGGCCATCGCGGAACGCTACATCCTCGATGGTGAGACCGCGGACGGGGCCCTGATGTTCCTTCCGTCCGAGGCGGTCTATGCCGAACTCCACGCGAACTTCCCCGAACTCGTGCGCGAGGGCTTCGATGCCCGCGTCTGGATCGTCTCGCCCACCACCTGCATGGCGACCCTGAACACCATGCGTGCGGTACTCAAGGATGCGCGAATGCGCGAACAGGCCGGCGCGATCCGCGCGACTCTCAAGCTGCTTCACCGCGACGTGGAACTGGTGGTCGAGCGGGTGGAGAAGCTTTCGACCCACTTCCATCAGGCCCGCGCCGACCTTGACGGCGTCACCACGGCAGCCGAGCGCGCGGGCAAGCGGGCGGCAAAACTCGACAACTTCGACTTCGAGGAACTGGCGCCCGACGACGACACCCCGCGCATCGTCCCCCTGAACAAGTCCCCGGCCAAGCCCTGATCGCGCCTCATTCCCGGCCGATTCGCGCGTTACCGGATGCGCAACAATCGCGCGGGACCGGTCATGAATCAGTCGGATACGAGAACGGCATCGGGGACGGGAATTCTTGTCCCGGCGCTCTTCACCGTGACGATCTTCGTCTCGGCCTCGCTGCTCTTCTTCGTGCAACCGCTCTTCGCCAAGATCGTCCTGCCGCAGATCGGCGGCGCGCCGGCGGTCTGGACGACGGCGATGCTCTTCTTCCAGACAGTCCTGATCGGCGGCTATCTCTATGCGCATCTCGTCACCCGCCATCTGCCGGTTGCGGGGCAGCTTGCGCTCCATCTCGTGCTCTGGGGCGCCGCGCTCGCCTTCCTGCCGCTCGGCTTGCCGGAGGGCTGGCGCTATGACCCGGCCGTTCCGGCCGCCTGGCAGACGCTCACGCTCTTCGCCCTTGGTGTCGGGGTTCCGTTCGGTGTCCTCTCGGCCAACGCGCCCTTGATCCAGTCCTGGTATGCCCGGAGTGACGGCCCCTCGGCCGAGGACCCCTATTTCCTCTACGGTGCCTCGAACCTTGGCTCGCTCGTCGCCCTTCTCGCCTTTCCCCTCCTGGCCGAACCGCTTCTCGGTGCTGCGCGGATAGGGGTTGTGTGGGCGGCGGGGTTCCTTGCCTTCGGCGGCTTTCTTCTTCTCTGCGGTCTCAGCGCGTTTCGCGGCGGTGCGCTTCGGGTGAGGCCCAACACAGCCAGGGCGGATCCCGTCGGCGCGGGCCGGATCGGGCGCTGGCTGCTTCTGGCCTTCGTCCCTTCGTCGCTGATGCTGGCGGTGACCACGAAGATATCGACCGACGTCGGGGCGATCCCGCTCGTCTGGGTGGTTCCCCTGTCGCTCTACCTTCTGAGCTTCGTCCTGACCTTCGCCCGCCGCCCTGTGACCGCCGGGCCGGGACTGCGCCTTGCCTATCTCGCAGCCCTCGCGCTGCTCGGCGCGGTCTTCGCAGGGATCGCCGGCGCACACGTAGGGCTCTGGGGGGTGGCGGGACTGATGGTGGCCTTCTTCATTGTGGCGCTCTTCGCCCATGCAAGGCTTTACGAGGCGCGGCCGGACGGCCGGCATCTCACGCTCTTCTACCTCGTCATGTCGGTCGGGGGCGCGCTGGGCGGGTTTTTCAATTCGATCGTCGCGCCGCTTCTGTTCGACAGCCTTGCCGAAGGCGGCGTGACCACGCTGCTGGCCGCGACGCTGGTGCTCAGCCCGGCGATGCGGCCGACCCCAAGCCTCGCGCGCCTGGGCGCGGGGATCGGGATCGTTGCGGCGCTGCCGCTTGCGCTTGCCGTCACGGTCTTCGGGGTGACCGACTGGCTCATTCTCAAGCTCGCCATGTTCGCTCTCGCCGCTCTGGCCGCCATCGCCCTGCGCCGCCACCTGCCGGCGGCGGCGATCGCCATGGGAATCGTGACCGTGACCGGCGTCTGGCTGATCCCGAACGGCGATCTCTTCCGGGACCGCAGCTTTTTCGGCACGCACCGGGTTATGGAGGAGGGCGGGCTCAGACTCTATGCCAACGGCACCACGATCCACGGGGCGGAGCGGACCCGCGACCTCGGCCGAGCCCGGCCCGCGCCGCAGTTCTATTACCATCGCAACGGGCCGATGGCACAGGTGCTGACCTCCGGTCTCGGCGCCAAGGCGGCCCGCGTCGGTATCGTCGGACTTGGCGCCGGTGCACTCGCCTGCTACCGGCGCGAGGGCCAGGACTGGACCTTCTACGAAATCGACGCGGCGGTGGACCGCATCGCCCGCGACCCCGCCCTCTTCACCTTCCTTTCGGCCTGCGCGCCCGAGGCGCCGACCCGGCTTGGCGACGCGAGGATGATCCTGGCGCAGGAGGCGGCCGAGCCGGTCTACGACATCCTCGTGATCGACGCCTATGGCTCGGACGCGGTGCCGGTGCACCTGACCACGCACGAGGCGATGCAGCTTTACCTCGACCGGCTCGCGCCCAACGGCGTGCTTCTCTACCACATCTCGAACCGCTACTACGCGATCGAGCGTCCGCTTTCGCGCAGTGCGGCGGCGCTGGGGCTCGCGGCGCGGTTTCAGGACTATCCGGGGCAGGAGGCGACAGATCCCGGCGACGCGCCCTCTCGCGTCGTCCTTCTGGCGCGGAGCGAGGCGGCGCTTGGCCCGCTCGCCCGCGACCCGCGCTGGGCGCCGCTCGACCCCGACGGCGGCCCGGTCTGGACCGACGATTTCGCCGATCTCCTGTCGATCCTGAAATAGACGCGCAGGCAGCACCGGGCAGAAAGCCGCCGGCCCGCCCCTCGAAGAAGTCGCGCACACGCCGCATGGCCCCGGCAGTTTCCTGATCCTCGCGGTGGAGAAGGAACCAGGGCCGCACGATCGGTAACCCCGGTGCCTCCAGCGCGACGAGGCGGCCTCACTTCAGCTCCTCCGTCACCCTGTGCTGCGAGGTCATGGCGATGCCGAGGCCGGCGATGACCGACTGCTTGATGGTCCCGTTCGCGCGAATCTGGATGGTCTCGTAGGGGCGGCCCTCGCCGATCTGGTCGAGGAACCTGGTGGCTAGGATGCGGGTTCCCGACTCCGGGTCGCGCAGGATGATCGGCTGGGTCAGGATCTCGTCGGCGGTCACCGGTCCGGCATGACGAGAGGATGCTGCGGCGACGCGATCAGCACATGGGGGGTGCTCGCCGATGGCGACCGCCGTAACCGCCGGGTCGAGCGGCGGCCACCCAAAGATCGAAGGATCGATGGCGCTGTCCTGAAGCGCCTGGACGATGAAGTCGCGGTGGCCGATCTTCAGCACCACCTCGATGTCGGGATATCCGCATCAGCGCCTTCAACAGTACACGCGGCTTCGAGACATTGATGATGTTGTTCATCGTCAACCGTCCGTCGAAAGAGCCGAGGTTCCACATGCAGCGCACCGACCACGAGGGGCGTTCGCAGAAATCCGCCTGGGACGCGCCCGCACAGCGCCCTCGGATACCGCCCAACGGCCCCCGAAAGACTCATCACCATGGATCGAGGGCTCCTCATCCATTAACACTCAAACCGGTCCGCTCGGTGGGGGCAGGCCAGAGGGGCGTGACCGCAAGACGGGCACCCGCAAATGGACCGGCACGCGGGTTGATCTCGTCTTCGGCTCGAACTCGCAACTCCGGCCGCCCGCCGAGGTCTATGCGTCGCGTTCGAACGAGTGGATGTTCGCAGACGACTTCGCATCCGCCTAGTGCAAGGTCAGTCTTGGCATCACCAATACGTTCATCTGGCCCGGCGGGGATCGTTTTTGCACCGCCGGCACGACGCGGAATGCCGTCTACCGGTACCGGCTTTACTCTTTCGGTGGCGCCCTGCTGGATCGAACGGCACTTCAGGAGGGCCATGAAGGCGGATTGCCTGACGGTTCATGCCTGGATGCAGACGGAATGATCTGGACAGCGCGGGTCGTCGGCGGCAAGTGCCTGACCCGGATGCCGCCCGATGCCGAAATACTTGACGTGGCCGAGTTGGACTGCAGCTGGCCAACCAGCTGCGCCTTCGGCGGAAGTGATCTCGATACACTCTAGTTCACCTCGGCGCGGTTCACCCGGGTGTCGAGCATCTCGCGAAGTGCCCCCAAGAGGCAGGCCTGTTCGCCGTGAGGCTGGGGGTCAAAGGCCTGCCGCCGGATCGCTTCGGCCAATGAATGAACGCCGGCATGTCCTTGCATCCCTTGTTCAGACGGTCGCGATGCCATGGGCAGCAGCAGGTTTCCTCGTGGGAGGTTGAACGGCCTCGGGTGGCACCCCGGCCGGATCAGGCGCTCTTTTCCTCGCTGAGGCCCAGTTCCTCGATCATCGCGGCGCGCATCAGGAACTTCTGCGGCTTGCCGGTCACGGTCACCGGCAAGTCCTCGCGGAACCGCACCACCGCCGGAATCTTGTAGTGCGCGATCTGGCCCTTGCAGAAAGCGCGGATCTCGTCCTCGGTCGGGGCGCTGCCGGCCCGCGCGATGATCCAGGCGCAGACGATTTCGCCGAGTGCGTGATCGGGGATCCCGAAGACCTGCACCTGGCTCACGGCCGGGTGGGAATAGAGGAATTCCTCGATCTCGCGCGGATAGACGTTCTCGCCGCCACGGCAGATCATGTCCTTCACCCGGCCGGTGATGTTGCAATAGCCCTCGGCGTCGATCCTTCCGAGATCGCCGGTGTGCATCCAGCCCTCGGCGTCGATCGCGGCGGCGGTCTGAGCGGGGTCGTCCCAGTAGCCGTGCATCACCGAATACCCGCGGGTCAGGATCTCGCCCTGTTCGCCCACCGGGACGGTGTTGCCCTCAGGGTCGGCCACGCGCACCTCCACATGCGGATGGACGCGGCCAACCGAGGTCACGCGCTTTTCAACCGGCGTGTCGGTCGAGGACTGGAACGACACGGGGCTCGTCTCGGTCATGCCATAGGCGATCGTCACCTCGCGCATGTGCATCTGGCTCTGCACCCGTTTCATCACCTCGATGGGGCAGGGGGCTCCGGCCATGATGCCGGTGCGCAGGCTTGACAGGTCGTGACAGTCGAAATCCGGATGTTCGAGCATGGCGACGAACATCGTCGGCACGCCGTAGAGCCCGGTGGCGCGTTCGGCCGCGACAGTGGCGAGCGTGACCGCCGGATCGAACCCCTCGCCGGGCACGATCATCGTGGCGCCCTTCGTCACGCAGCCGAGCGTGCCCATCACCATGCCGAAGCAGTGGTAGAACGGCACCGGGATGCAGAGCCGATCCTCGGGGCCGAGCTTCAGCGCGGCGGTGACGAAGGCTGCGTTGTTGACGATGTTGCGGTGGGTGAGCGTGGCGCCCTTCGGCCGCCCGGTCGTGCCCGAGGTGAACTGGATGTTGATCGGATCGCGCCGGTCGAGCCGGGCGCTGACTGCATCGAGCCCGCTCGCCGCGGCCCCGGCGCCCATCGCCTCGACATCGCGGAAGCGCAGCATCCCCGGCCGCGTCTCCGCGCTCATCACGATCAGGTGGCGCAGGGCGGGCAGCGCCTCCGCGGCGATCTCGGCCCCCGCCGCGCCAAGTTCGGGCACGAGCGAGGCGACCATCGCGGCGTAGTCGGAGCCCTTGAACCGCTCCGCGAGGACGAGGCCGCGGCAGCCGGAGAGCTTCAGCGCATATTCCAGCTCGTGCACGCGATAGGCGGGGTTGATCGTCACGAGGATCACGCCCAGCCGGGCCGTGGCGAACTGCGTCAGCAACCATTCGGAGCGGTTGGGCGCCCAGATCCCCAGGCGGTCGCCCGTGGCATACCCCAGCCGGGCAAGCCCGCCGGCAAGCGCGTCCACGCGCCGGGCGAACTCCTCCCAGGTCCAGCGGATGCCTTCGCCGGGAAAGACGGCGGCCGTCGCATCGCGCCGTGCCGCCAGGCATCCGGCAAGCAGGCCGGGGATGGTCACTTCCAGGAGCGGCTGGCTGCGGCTGCCCCTGACCCAGGACATTCCGCCAGAAGGGACACCATCGTCGCGCGGTTCCATCTCGTTCCTCCCCGGCCGCTCTCTCTCGCCATCGGCCCTCCGACCGCAGCATAGCCGCGGCGAAGTGCTTTGACTTGGATTTTCGTGCCATTTCCTTGGCACGGCGGTTCGCGGCGGGCATCAGTCCTGGCGGGATTGTCCGGGTCTTTGGCGGGAAACGCTGAGATTGCCCGCGCCCGGCGCTGCTAGCCTTCGTGTTCATCGACAGGGGGCCGGCCGGGTCCGCTTGCCGCCGCCAACCGGGAGGAGAGAAAATGTACGATCTGGTCATCGACGGGCGTCGCGTCACCACCGAAACACGCTTTCCCGTGCTGAACCCCGCCACCGGCGCCGTCGTCGCCGAGGCGCCGAACGCGACCGAGGCCGACCTCGACCGTGCGGTCGAGGTCGCGCAGGCGGCGTTCCGCGACCTCTCGGCCCGCCCCGAGGAGGAGCGGCGCGGGCTTTGCGAGGCGATGGCCGCCAAGCTCGAGGCCCATGCCGAGGAGCTTGCCCAGCTTCTGACCCGCGAACAGGGCAAGCCCCTGAACGGGCTCGGTTCGCGCTGGGAACTCGGCGCGGCGGTGGTCTGGGCCAGGCACACCTGCACGCTGTCGCTGCCGGTCAAGACGATCCAGAACGACAACCGCGGCACGGTGGAACTGCACCGCAAGCCGCTTGGCGTCGTCGGCTCCATCACGCCCTGGAACTTCCCCATCCTGATCGCCGTCTGGCATGTCGTCCCGGCGGTGCTGACCGGCAACACCGTGGTGATCAAGCCCTCGCCCTACACGCCCCTGACCACGCTGCGCTTCGTGGAACTCATGAACGAGGTACTGCCTGCGGGCGTGCTGAACAGCCTTGCGGGCGATGACCGCGCGGTCAACCTCGGCGCGTTGATGTCGGCGCATCCGGGCATCCGCAAGATCGTCTTCACGGGTTCGTCCGCGACCGGCCAGAAGGTCGCGGCGAGCGCGGCGGCCACGATGAAGCGGCTGACGTTGGAGATGGGCGGCAATGACGCGGGCATCGTGCTGCCCGATGCCGACCCCAGGACGATCGCCGAGGGCGTGTTCTGGGGCGCCTTCATCAACAACGGCCAGACCTGCGCCGCGATCAAGCGGCTCTACGTGCACGAGGATGTCTATGACGAGGTCTGCGACGAGCTGGTCAAGTACGCCCGCACCGTCAGCGTCGGTGACGGCACCGAGGAGGGCACCGCGCTTGGCCCGATGCAGAACCGGATGCAGTTTGACAAGGTCTCGCGCCTGGTGGCCGACGCCAAGACACGCGGCCGGGTGCTGATCGGCGGCGAGCCGGGCGAGGGGCTGTTCTTCCCGCCCACGATCATCGCCGATCTCGAGGATGGCGTGGCGCTGGTCGACGAGGAACAGTTCGGCCCGGCACTGCCCATCATCAGGTACCGCGACATCGACGATGCGATCGCCCGCGCCAACGACAGCCCCTGGGGGCTCGGCGGGTCGATCTGGTCGAAGGACATCCAGAAGGCGCGCGGTCTTGCGCTGCGGCTCGAGACCGGATCGGCCTGGGTAAACAAGCACGTCGCCATCCAGCCCGACGCGCCCTTCGGCGGCGTCAAGGGCTCGGGCCTCGGCACCGAGTTCGGCGAGGAGGGCCTGCAGGAGTACACCGACATCCAGGTGCTGTCCTACTGACGCGGACTGCCCACCCGGCGGGCCCTCGGTCCGCCGGGGCGGGATGCGACAGGGGCGCCGCGCCGCTACACTCTGCCCCGAGGGCAGAGCGAATCACCTGGACAGCGCTGGGGAGGGCGTTATCTGGAATGACCGAAGTGCGGGAGTTCGACCAATGGTGCGAGGATCTGCACGGCATCTGCGGCCATTATGAAGGTGTGGCGCGGGACCGGCAGCGCGCGGTCCGCGGGCTCATCCATTCGCGCAAGTTCGATGGGCTCGACGTGGCCGATGTCGCCGGCGACGTGAAGGCGATCAGGCGCGACCGGCACGGCATTCGCCGCGACCAGGCGGAACACATCTTCTGCATCATCCAGACCGCGGGCCAGCTCCAGGTCGACCATAACGGGGCAACCTCGCTGATCGGGCCGGGCGACTGCCTGCTCCTCGATTCCACGAAGGAGGGGCTGCTTGCCTTCACCGGGCGGGGTCGGCTCCTGTCGCTGCACATGCCGCGCGGCCTGTTCATGCAGTCCTGCCGGGGCAACGTGCAGATCGGCCGGAGGCTCGCGTGCGATCATCCGCTCGCTCCCTCGATCCGCCAGCAGATCCAGCATTTCACGCTGGGCTGGGATGCGAGCGCGGCGGTCGGCAAGGCCAATTCCGACCTTCTGCTCGGGATGATCCAGCTTGCCTTCTGCAAGCCGGGCAACTTCTCGAAGGAGCTCGACGCGCAATGCGCGGAACGCCGCTTCGCGCTGGCTCTCGAAGTCATCGACAGAAACCTCGCCAGCGAAGGCCTGTCGCTGCGCTGGCTCGCGCACGAGATCGGCATGTCGACCCGGCAGGTCCAGCGCCTGTTCGAGGCCGAGCGGACGACCTTTGCCCGCGAGGTGCGCGACCGCAGGCTGAACCTTGCCGCATCGAACCTGCGCCGCCGCCGTCCGGTCGGCAAAGCCCGGATCTCGGAGATCGCCTACAACTCGGGCTTCCGGGATCTCTCGAACTTCAACCGTGGCTTCAAGTCCCGCTTCGGCATGACCCCGCGCGAATACCTCGAAACGATGGGCTAGGGCTGTGTGCGGACGCGCATCGGCGCGGCCACCGCCCCGATGGGACCGATCGCATGTCACCGGAGAACCAAGACAACATGTATGCCTTCCTGAACGTTCCCAGGGAATATCACGCCGCGCGCGAGGCCTATCGCTTCGCTTGCCCCGAGCGGTTCAACTTCGCCTATGACGTTGTCGACCGGCGCGCGCGCGAGGCGGACAAGGTGGCCGTCCTCGCCGTGGATGGGCCGAGCGGGACGGTGCGCGAGTTTCGTTACTCCGACCTCGCGCGGCGGTCGTCGCGGCTGGCCGGGGGGCTTGCCGCGCTCGGCCTCGGCAAGGGCGACTTCGCCTGCGTTGTCGCCGGGCGCATTCCGGAATGGTACGACGCGATCTTCGCCTGCATGAAGCTGGGCGTCGTCTCGATGCCGGGCACCAACCTCCTCACCGGCAAGGACATCGCCTACCGGGTGAACCGTACCGGTGCCCGGGCGGTGATCGTGACCCCCGAGCATTGCGAGAAGGTCGAGGCGGTGCGCGCCGACTGCCCGTCGCTGGCCCACCTGATCGTCATCGGCAAGCCGCGGGAGGGTTGGGTGTCGACCGAGGCCCTGTCCGAGGGCCAGCCCGACGACATCGGCCCCGGGGACCGGCCCGACCTGAGGTCGGACGACATGATGATGGGCTACTTCACCTCCGGCACCACCGCCCTGCCCAAGATGGTGCCGCGCGATTTCGCCTACGGGCTTGCCCATGCCTCGACCGGTCTGTTCTGGATGGACCTCCGGCCCGAGGACATCCACTGGACGCTGACCGACACCGGCTGGGCAAAGGCGGCGTGGGGGATGCTTTTCCCGCAGTTTCTCATGGGGTGCACGACGGTGCTGCTGGACGCGCCGGGCTTCGATGCCGACCTGCACCTGCGGCTCATCGGCAGGCTGGGCGTCACCACGTTCTGCGCGCCACCCACCGCCTACCGGCTGTTCGCGCAGATGGACCTGTCGGGCTACGACTTCACCTCGCTCCGCCGTTCGATGGGCGCGGGCGAGCCCCTGAACCCCGAGGTCATCCGTTTCTGGCAGGAGGCGACCGGAACCACCATCGCCGACGGCTACGGCCAGACCGAGACGGTCAACATCGTGGCGAACTTCCCCGACCAGCCGGTCCGGTTCGGCTCGATGGGCCAGCCGGTGCCGGGCTTCGACGTGGATGTGGTCGATGACGAAGGCAGGATCGTGCCGCACGGCGCTATCGGCAACATCGCGGTGCGCGTTGCCAAAGGCCAGCCGCCGGGGCTGTTCACCGGCTACCACACCGGGAGCGAGCCGGACCGCCGCGCCTTCCGCCACGGCTGGTACTATACTGGCGACACGGCCACGCGCGACGAGGAAGGCTATTTCTGGTTCGTCGGCCGGGCGGACGACCTCATCACCTCGGCCGGTTACCGCATCAGCCCCTTCGAAGTGGAAAGCGTCCTTCTCGAACATCCGGCGGTGGCCGAAAGCGCGGTCATCGCCCGACCCGATCCCCTGCGCGGCGAGATTGTGGTGGCCTATGTGATCCTCGCCAAGGGACACCGTGCCAGCGACGCGCTCGCGCTCGA
>NZ_JAYRTX010000021.1:0-35207 GCF_041919395.1 Albidovulum sp. | reverse complement strand
CTCTACTCGCTCAGCCTCGTATCCTGGCACTTCTGGCTCGCCACCATCGGGATCGTGCTCTACGCCGCCTCGATGTGGGTCACGGGGATCATGGAGGGTCTGATGTGGCGCGAAGTCGATGCGCAGGGCTTCCTCGTGAACGCCTTCGCCGACACGGTGGCCGCGAAGTTCCCGATGTACGTGGTGCGGGCCCTTGGCGGGGTGCTCTACCTCACCGGCGCGATCATCATGGCCTACAACCTGTGGGCCACGGTGGCGAAGCAACCGGCGGTTGCCAGTACTAACAACGCCGTCCCGGCCGAGTGAGAGGAGCTTCGGACCATGTCCATTCTTGAAAAGCACAAGTTCCTCGAAACGAATGCGACCGCGCTTCTCATCGGTGCCTTCGCGGTGGTGACGATCGGCGGCATCGTTGAGATCGTGCCGCTCTTCTATCTCGAGAACACGATCGAGAAGGTGGAGGGCGTGCGCCCCTACACGCCCCTGGAACTCACCGGCCGCGACATCTACATCCGCGAGGGCTGCTACGTCTGCCACAGCCAGATGATCCGCCCGATGCGCGACGAGGTTGAGCGCTACGGTCACTACAGCCTCGCGGCCGAAAGCCAGTACGACCATCCGTTCCAGTGGGGCTCGAAGCGGACGGGCCCCGACCTCGCCCGCGTCGGCGGCCGCTATTCGGACGAGTGGCACATCGACCACCTGACCGACCCGCAGTCGGTCGTGCCGGAATCGGTGATGCCGAAGTATGGCTTCCTCGCCAACCGGCTGATCGAGCCGGAGCACATCGCGGACCGGCTTTCGACGGACGCGATGGTGGGCGTGCCCTACACGTCCGAGATGATCGAACTCGCCAAGGCAGACTTCGCCGCGCAGGCCGATCCGAATTCCGATACCGCGGGGCTGCAGGAACGTTACGGCGCCGCCGCCTTCCCGGGCGGCAAGGACGTGGTCGTGTCGAACTTCGACCGCCAGCCGGGCATCACCGAGATGGATGCGCTCATCGCCTATCTGCAGGTGCTGGGCACGATGGTCGACTTCACGACCTTCCAGCCCGACATGGCCCGCTGAGGAGGGGAGCGATGGATTTCTATTCGCTTCTTAGGGAATTCGCGGACAGCTGGGTGCTTCTGGCGCTCTTCCTGTTCTTCGGCGCCATCGTGCTCTGGGCGTTCCGGCCCGGGTCGCGGGCGATCCACGAGGACATCGCGAACATCCCCTTCCGGCACGAAGACAAACCCGCGCGTGGCGAGGGCTTGGAAGCCCGCCCGCAGGAGGCCTCGAAATGAGCAAGAGACCCGTGACGACGAAGTCCGATCCGGAAACCACCGGCCACGAGTGGGACGGCATTCAGGAGTTCAACAACCCCTTGCCGCGCTGGTGGCTCTGGACCTTCTACCTGACCATCATCTGGGCGGTGGGCTACACGATCGCCTATCCGGCCTGGCCGCTCGTGTCGGGCGCCACGCAGGGGCTTCTGGGGCAGGACACCCGCGCCGACGTGGCGGCCGAGATCCAACGCTACTCAGAGGCGAACGCGCCGGTCGAGGCGAAACTGGTGGCGGCGGACCTGAACGCCATCGCGGCCGACCCCGAACTCGCCAACTACACGCAGAACGCCGGCGGCGCGATCTTCCGCACCTGGTGCGCGCAGTGCCACGGCTCGGGCGCGGCCGGGGCGGCGGGCTACCCCAACCTGCTCGACAACGACTGGCTCTGGGGTGGCACGATGGAGGACATCCACACCACCATCACGCACGGCATCCGCAACACCGAAGACCCCGACGCGCGCTATTCGGAAATGCCGAAGTTCGGCGCCGACGGGCTGCTGGAGCCCGAGCAGATCGACCAGGTCGTGCAGTATGTCCTGCAGATCTCGGGGCAGGAGCACGAAGCCGCGCTCGCCAGCGAAGGCGCGGTCGTGTTCACCGACAACTGCGCGGCCTGCCACATGGAAGACGGCACTGGCGACCGGGCGCAGGGTGCCCCGAACCTAACCGACGCGATCTGGCTCTACGGTGGCGATCAGGCCACTCTGACCGAGACCGTCACGAACGCCCGCTTCGGCGTGATGCCGTCCTGGACTGGGCGTCTGAGCGAATCCGACATCCGCGCGGTTGCGGCCTGGGTCCACAGCCGCGGCGGCGGCGAGTAACAACGGAATTCGGGGGGGCAACCGCCCCCCCGGATGAGAGCATCGGCGCCCCGTCCTGTTCGCGCGTTTCCTGGGGGCGCCGGTGCCTTTCTCCTTCTACCCCATCGCTACGCCCTTGCCACCACGTTCTTCGGCGCGGCGCGCATCGCTTCTGGCGACCCAGTTCGCCAGCACCGCGCCCGACGCGATGTAAAGGACACCGAAGCCCAACACGGCCTCGCCCGGCAGCGGGCCGACGTCGGCACGGGTCACGAAGCCGGCCCAGCTTGTCACCGGCAGCGGATGGATCATCAGCTTGCCGACAAACGCGATGCCCTGGATCAGGAGAATCCAGAGGTAGTTGCGTCGGATCCGCCGGCCGAGCGCGGTCACGAAGGAGATGTGATAGGTCGGGTGGAGGTAATCGTCGGCAAGGACGGTGTGCCAGGCGGTTTCGGTCCTGAGGTCGCCCGATTTCAGCATCGGCGCGTAGAAGTTCCTTTCCAGCCAGCGCGATCGCGCCCGCCAGACGTTGAAGTAGCGGTAGCGCCGCGCTTCCAGGTTGAGGAAGACGAGTATGAGGATCCCGACGAGGAGGAGCGGCAGCGGCGAGGCGTCCGGCGAGGCGAAGGTGATCGAGAGCGCGACGCCGAGAGTCACCACTGCCCAGTTGGTCGTGGTGTCGAGACGGGTCCGCCAGATCGTCGATCGGTAGACCTCCGCCCGGTAGAGATGCGCGATGGCGCCGATCTCGGCCGCGTTGAATTCGGTGTACTCGATGGCACTGCGTCGTCCAGACATGGTCCCCTCCCTCGCTGCCGCCCGTGCGCCGATTTGACGCCCGGAAGCACCGCCCGCCAAGCGCGAAATCACTTGAGCGTGAACCGAAGAGGGCGTTTTCGCCGCATGTGCGGGCGGGATTTTGACCTGTATCAAGGCTCCGACAGGCCATGTCCGCGTAAGTCAGACCGCGCGAACAGTGAAATCCGGGATACTTTCATGAGCTCCAGCGAGAATCCTCCGGCGCTTTATGCCGCCCGTGAGCCCGTATTTCCACGCCGCGTGAAAGGACAGTTCCGCAACCTGAAATGGGTGATCATGGCCGTCACCCTGGGCATCTACTACATCACGCCCTGGCTGCGCTGGGACCGGGGGCCGAGCCTTCCCGACCAGGCGGTGCTGGTCGATCTCGCCAACCGCCGCTTCTACTTCTTCATGATCGAGATATGGCCGAATGAATTCTACTTCATCGCCGGGCTTCTCATCATGGCGGGGCTCGGGCTCTTCCTCTTCACCTCTGCACTCGGCCGGGTCTGGTGCGGCTACGCCTGCCCGCAGACGGTCTGGACCGATCTTTTCATTCTCGTGGAACGCTGGGTGGAGGGCGACCGCAACGCGAGGGTCCGGCTCTGGAACCAGAAGTGGGACTTCCGGAAGTTCCGCCTCAGGATGACGAAATGGGTTCTCTGGCTTCTGATCGGCCTGGCCACGGGCGGCGCATGGATCTTCTATTTCACCGACGCGCCGACGCTGCTTCAGGATCTGATCCATGGCACCGCCCATCCCATCGCCTACCTGACGATGGCGATCCTGACCGCGACGACCTTCTTCTTCGGCGGTTTCGCGCGCGAGCAGATCTGTATCTATGCCTGCCCCTGGCCGCGCATCCAGGCCGCGATGATCGACGAGGACACGCTGGTTGTCGCCTATCGCGAATGGCGCGGCGAACCGCGCGGAAAGCTGCACAAGGGAGAGCTCGACCCGGCACAGGGCGACTGTATCGACTGCATGGCCTGCGTGAACGTCTGCCCCATGGGCATCGACATCCGCAACGGCCAGCAGCTCGAATGCATCACCTGCGCGCTCTGCATCGACGCCTGCGACGAGGTCATGGACCGAATCGGCAAGCCGCGCGGGCTCATCGCCTACATGGCGCTGAAGGACGAAGTGGCCGAACGGGCCGGCGGGCATCCGAAGAACGTCTGGAAGCACATCTTCCGTCCGCGCACGATCCTCTACACCGTACTCTGGTCGTTGGTCGGGGTCGGCATGCTTGTCGCGCTCTTCCTGCGGTCACCCATCAGCGTCGATGTGACGCCGGTGCGCAATCCCCTCTACGTCACGCTCGCCGACGGCGCGATCCGCAATACCTACGAGGTGCGGCTCAGGAACAAGCATGGCGAAACTCTGCCCTTCACGATATCCTTGCAGTCCGACACCCCGCTCGAGTTGACGCTCGAGGGAAGCGACAAGGTGGTGGTGGACGTGCCTGCGAACGATACGAAGATGCAGCGCGTCTATGTCACCGCCCCGGCCGGCAGCCCCGCAGCCGGCAAGGAGCGTACGGAGATCGCGATCGTGGTCGAGACCAGAACCAACGGCGAGCGGGTGGCCCGGGGCACGGTCTTCAATGGAAAGGACGACTGAGATGGCGGCGCCGCTGACCGGCCGGAAGGTCCTTCTCATCGCGGTCGTGGCCTTCGGGGTCATCATCGGGGTGAACGTGCTGATGGCCGTCAAGGCGATCAGCACCTTCCCCGGGCTCGAGGTGCAGAACTCCTACGTCGCGAGCCAGGTCTTCGACGCCGAGAGGAAGGCTCAGGAAGCTCTGGGCTGGACCCTGTCACACGCCTATGGCGACGGCGCGCTGACGCTGAGCTTCCGCGACCGGGATGGCCTGCCGGTCCGGGTGGACAGGCTGTCGGCCACCGTCGGGCGGACGACGGAGGCATCGGACGACCGTCGCCCCGTCTTCGACTGGACCGGTGCCGACTATGTGGCGGCCGAGACGCTGGAGCCGGGGAAGTGGATGATCCTGATGGAAGCCTTCGCCCCCGACGGGACGCGGTTCCACCAGCGGCTCGATCTCTTCGTGAAGGGCTGACCCATGTCGGTCGCCGCGCCCTCGATCTCCGCCTGTCCCGCCTGCGTGGCGGCGCCCTCGGCCGAGGACATCGCCGCCCGTGCGGCGGCGGCAGCGGGGGATTCCGGCCTCGTCCTGTCGCTGCCGACGGTCCATTGCGCCGTCTGCATCTCGGACGTGGAACGGGCGCTTTCCTCGATGCCGGGCGTCAGATCGGCGCGGGTGAACCTGACGCTGAAGCGCGTCTCGGTCGCGGCAGAGCCGCAGGTGACGGCGGAGAAGCTGATCCAGCGGCTCGATGCCATCGGCTATCCGGCGCATGAGCTCGACCCTGGCCTCCTGTCGGTGACGGAGACCGACAAGCGCAGCCACGACCTGCTGATGCGGCTCGGCGTCGCCGGGTTCTCGATGATGAACATCATGCTCCTTTCCGTAGCCGTCTGGTCGGGTGCCGAGGCGGCGACGCGCGACATGTTCCACTGGATTTCGGCCGCGATCGCGCTGCCGACGCTGGCCTTCTCGGGCCAGCCCTTCTTCAAGTCGGCCTGGGTGTCCCTGAAGGCCCGGCGGCTCGGCATGGACGTGCCGATCTCGCTCGCACTGGTCCTTGCCTCGGCGATCTCGCTCTTCGAGACGTTCAACGGGGGCGAGCACGCATACTTCGACGCCGCGGTGTCGCTCTGCTTTTTCCTGCTTGCGGGGCGGTACCTCGACTACCGCAGCCGGGCCGCGGCGCGGTCGGCGGCGGAAGAGCTGGCCGCGCTCGAAGTGCCTCGGGCAACGAAGCTGGAGGCCGGCGAGGAGCGCGTCGTGCCCATCGCCGCGCTTCGCGCGGGCGACCTCGTGCGCATCCGCCCCGGCGCGCGGATGCCGGTCGACGGCATCGTGACCGAGGGAGCGTCCGAGATCGATCGCTCGCTTCTGACCGGCGAGACGCTGCCGGTCGTCGCGGGGGAAGGCAGTGCGCTGAGCGCCGGCGAGGTCAACCTGACCGGGCCGCTGATCGTGCGGGTGACGGCGGCGGGCAAGGACAGTTCCCTGCATCGTATGGCCGATCTGGTGGCGGTGGCGGAAAACGCGCGCACGCGCTACACCTCGCTGGCGGACCGGATGGCAAGGGCCTATTCGCCCGTGGTCCACCTGATGGCGCTCGCCGCGTTTTCCGTCTGGCTCTACCTTACGCGCGACGTGCGGGTATCGGTCAATGTCGCGGCGGCGGTCCTCATCATCACTTGCCCCTGCGCGCTGGCGCTTGCAGTGCCGGCGGTGGTGACGGCCGCCTCGGGCAAGCTCTTCCGCAAGGGCTTCCTGATCAAGGACGGCACTGCGCTCGAACGGCTGGCCGAGGTCGATACGGTCGTCTTCGACAAGACCGGGACGCTGACACTGGGCGAGCCCGAGGCGCAGGATATCGCGGCACATCCGCGGCCGGAACTGGAGATCGTCGCGGCATTGGCCGGAGCCTCCTCCCATCCCCTGAGTCGGTCGCTGGCGCGTGCGCTTCAGGCAGAAGGCATCCGCCCGGCGCCGGTCGTGGACCTTGCGGAGGTGCCGGGGGCGGGCATCGAGGGTCGCCTCGCGGGCGATCGCGTACGACTTGGCCGCGCGGAGTGGCTGGGCGCCGAAGGCGGCGAGCGGACGGCAACCTGGTTTTCGCGCGCCGGCGGTCCGGCGGTGGAGTTCGCCTTTGCCGACCGGCCGCGTCCGGGCGCGGCTGAGGCGGTGCGGGGGCTGATCGCCGGCGGCAAGCGCGTGATCCTCCTTTCGGGCGACAGCGAGGTGCCGGTGGCGGCGCTGGCCGGGACTCTCGGCATTCCCGAATGGCAGTCGGCGATGCGGCCGGAGGAGAAGGCCGCGCGCATCGCCGCGCTGACGGCGGCGGGCCACCGGGTGCTGATGGTGGGCGACGGGCTGAACGACACTGCGGCGCTGGCAGGTGCGCATGTCTCGATCTCGCCTGCCTCTGCGCTCGACGCGGCGCGGACGGCGTCCGACATCGTCCTGCTCGGTCAGGATCTCGAGCCCCTCTCGGATGCGGTACGGATCGCGGTCACGACGCGGCGGCGGATCAAGCAGAACTTCGCGCTGTCGCTCGCCTACAACCTCGTCGCGGTGCCGGTTGCGCTCGTCGGACTCGCAACACCCCTCATCGCGGCGCTCGCCATGTCGGCTTCGTCGATCACGGTCTCGCTCAACGCGCTCCGGTTGAAATGAGGGCCCAGCGGTGGAAATCCTCCTCTACCTGATCCCTGTTTCTCTCTTTCTCGGTGCGGTCGGGCTTGCCGCCTTTCTCTGGGCGTTGAAGCACCGTCAATACGACGACCCCGAGGGTGACGCCAACCGCATCCTCAGCAAGGACTGGGACGACCGCCCGAAGCCCTGACGGGGCAACGCGGTCAGGGGCCGACGACGCTGCATTCGGCCTGCCGGGCCTGAAGCCGGCGACAGGCGAGGTTCGCCATCTCTTCGGTCATGCCGACGAAGTTCGCGTCGTACCCGCCACGGCGGGAGACGACCTTGCGGAGCGCCTCGTCGAGCGTTGCCATCTCCACCAGCGCCACCTGCAGGAGCTGGCGCTCGGCATCGTAGCGCGAGCCGTAATGGCCGACGTTTATGGCCCACTGCCGCCCGCCCGAGGTGGAGATGCGGGTGACGACTTCCAGTTCCTCCGGTTCCGGCTCCGCGGGCGTGAACGCGGCGAGCACGATCTGCTCGGGCCGCGCCTTCGGGGCCGGCGTGTCGACAGCGGTATCGCTGGCCGCGAGCCGGACCTCGGCCGTCTCGGTGTCTTCGGCGGCAAGCTGGACGTCGGTCGCCTCGGCGGGTGCGGGCTCGATTGCCGGTGCGGAGGCTTCCGGCGATGGCAGCGGCATCGCCTCGACCACCGCGGTCTCCGTGGGAACCGGTTCGGCATCCGTGGCCGGGGCCGCGGCCGTGACGAGCGCATCGGGTCGCGCCGCGGGGCGCAGGGCCGGCAGGGTGGGCGCGGCGGCGAGCGCGAGCGGCTCGGCGGTCGCGTCGGCCTTGGCGGGGTCGGGTGCGCCCGGTTCAGCCAGCGCGAGGACCGTTTCGGGCTGCGGAGTCGCGGTCTGCGCAAAGACCGGACCCGCGGGCTCGGGCGCGGCTTCCTGCGAAGTTTCCGCATCGGCGACGGCGACCTCCGCCTGCGATCCGGCAGCTTCGGCGGCCGGCGCCTCGGCGAGGGCGAGCGCCTGCGCCTCGGCGAGGGCGTCGGCGATGTCGTCCTGCATCGCGAGGAGCAGTTCCTCGGCCGGTGCATCGGCGGGCTCCGTCGCGCCGGGCAGCGGTCGCGTGCGGGGCCGGGGGCTCTGCACCACGGCGACTTTGAGGCGGATCGTCTTGCCGGCTGGCACCGCATCGGGCGCCGTCGTCACGGCGCGCGCGATGGCTTCGGCAAGGGCGTCGTCCTCGTCCGTCGTGTCCTCGACGAGAAGTTCCGGCGGCTCCGTCCCGGTGTAGGCGGGCCGCGCAGGTTTCTGTACGGCGGCACGGTTCGGCGCCTTTCCGAAGCCCATGTCGAGCAGCTGCGCCGCCCTTGCATTGCGGTCGGCGGTGGACTTGCCGCCGAAGACGGTGGCGATGACGTGCTTGTTGCCGCGCTGGGCAGAGGCCACCAGGTTGAAGCCCGCAGCCTGGGTGTAGCCCGTCTTGATCCCGTCGGCGCCCTTGTAGGCGGCAAGGAAGCGGCGATTGGTGGAGGCGACCTGCGCGACGCCGGCATCGGCCGAGGTGCGCGAGAAGATGTTGTAGTACTGCGGGTAGTCGTAGAAGAGGTGCCGGCCGAGGATCGTCATGTCGTGGGCCGTGGAGAGATGTCCCTTCGCGGTCAGCCCATTGGCGTTGACGAAGGTCGACCGGGTCATGCCGAGCGCCTTGGCAGTACGGTTCATCCGCTTGGCAAAGGCGGGCTCCGATCCCTCGATCGCCTCGCCGATGGCGGTCGCGGCGTCGTTCGCGGACTTGATCGCGGCCGCGCGGATCAAGTAGCGCAGCGCGATCGTCTGGCCCGGCTTCAACCCTAGCTTCGAAGGCGGCATCGAGGCCGCGTGTTTCGAGATCGTCACCTTGCTGTCGAGCGTGATTTCACCGCGCTCGATCGCCTCGAAGGCGATGTAGAGCGTCATCATCTTGGTGAGCGAGGCGGGATGCAGCCGGGTGTCGGCGTTGTCCTGATGCAGCACCTCGCCGGTGCGGACGTCGATCACGTAGTCGGCGTAGGGCGCGGCCAGAGCCGCGAGCGGCACGAGGAGCCACGCCAGAGCGATCGCCAAGAAGACTCGCGTGCGGGAACCGCACTGCTCGGGACAGACGAACACCTGTCTCACCTATATCCTGCCTCGCGCCCCGGTCATTGTCGCCAGAGCTTTGTGATTTGCCCCACGATAGCACAGGGCTTTCGCGCCGAAAACACCTGAAATTCAATGTCTTTGTTGCCGAAGCTGAGATAGCGAAAGGAACGGCGCGCACGGTGCGAGCAGATTTTGCGACTTCATCGGTGCGGCACACAAGATCGACCTAGCCGCTGTTTTCGATCCGTCCGACCAGCGCCGGCAGGGCGCCGAGGTCTTCAAGCCGGTGGAAACGCCCGTGACCCTCCGGCGGTTCGACCTCTTCGAGCGCCCAGGTCAGGTCGTGCGGCACATGGACTCCGAAGCCTCCGACCTCCAGGACCGGCAGGACATCGGACTTGAGCGAGTTGCCGGCCATGAGCACGGAGCCGGCCGCAAAGCCGTGCCGGGCGAAGATCGCGGCATAGACGGGGGCGGACTTGTCCGACACGATCTCCACCCCGGCGAAGAGGTCGCCAAGGCCGGACTGGGCCAGCTTGCGTTCCTGGTCGAGAAGGTCGCCCTTGGTGATGAGCAGGACCGGGTGGCTTCCTGCCAGGCGTTCCACCGCCGCGCGGGCATGGGGCAGAAGCTCGATCGGATGGGCGAGCATCTCCTGTCCGGCCGCGACGATCTCCCGGATGACGCGGGCCGGCACCCGGTCCCCGGTGACGTCGAGCGCGGTCTCGATCATCGACAGCATGAAGCCCTTGATGCCGAAGCCGTAGTGCCCGAGGTTGCGCCGCTCGGCCGCGAGGAGCCGCTCCTCCAGATGGTCGCGCGGCGCGACATCGGCGAGAAGCGCGGCGAAACGGTCCTGTGTCAGGCGGAAGAACCGCTCGTTGTGCCAGAGCGTGTCGTCGGCATCGAAGGCGATGGCATCGAGTGCAGGCATGTGCACCTCCCCCGGGATGCAGTCTGGCGCGGCGCGCGGGCGCGATCAATTCCCTCTCCCAGGGGAACCCTTTTCTCGTCCCATTCCTGCATTATATTGGGGACCGAACCCCTTGTCCGCGAATCCCCCGAGGAGGGAGCCCTTGGCGCCGAGCCCCGTCACATTGTCGGACCGCAAGGAGGGTCGAGAGCACGAGACCTCGGTCATCACCAAGACGCGGCCGAAGACGCAGCGCCCGCCGCTCTACAAGGTGCTACTTCTGAACGACGACTACACGCCGATGGAGTTCGTCGTCCATGTGCTCGAACGCTTTTTCGGGATGAGCCACGCGCAAGCGTTCGAGATCATGCTGACCGTGCACAAGAGGGGACTCGCCGTCGTGGGCGTCTTTTCCTTCGAGGTGGCGGAAACGAAGGTGGCGCAGGTGATGGATTTCTCGCGCCGTCACCAGCATCCGCTGCAATGCACGATGGAAAAGGAATAGGGGCGCGGCCCCGATCCCGATGACAAATCCCAGACTTGCCCTCGCGCTTACGGGTGCCGATGCGCTGCCCGCCCCGGGCCGCGTGCTCGTGATCGGCGCCGGCCCCGATCTTTCGGATCTGCCGAAGGAGCGGACGGTCGTCGTGCAGGGGTTCCGGCCCGACAACGATGCACTTGCCGCCCAGGGCTGGACGGTCGTGCCGGAAATTGCCGCCGCAACCGGCGATTTCGCCGCGGCGGTCGTGCTTCTGCCGCGGTCGCGGGTGGCTGCGCGATCGGCCGTGGCGGAGGCTGCAAGGCTCGTGGCTGCGGGCGGTCCGGTCTGGGTCGACGGGCAGAAGACGGATGGTATCGATCCGATGCTGAAGGATCTGCGCGCCCGCACCGCCGTTTCCGCCCCGATCGCCAAGGCGCACGGCAAGATCTTCCGCTTCCGCGCGGGCGCCGGCTTCGACGATTGGCGCGCGGTCGATCTTTCCCCCGCGCCCGGCTTCGTGACGCGAGCGGGGGTCTTTTCTGCCGAGAAGGTCGACCTAGGCTCGACCCTGCTCGCGGAGGCCTTGCCAGAGCGGATGCCGGCGCGGGTCGCCGACCTTGGCGCCGGCTGGGGCTGGCTTGCGGCGCAGGTCCTGACGCGGCAGGGCGTGGCGGAACTGCATCTGGTCGAAGCCGATCATGCCGCCCTCGCCTGTGCCCGCAGGAACGTGACCGATCCGCGCGCGCGCTTCCACTGGGCGGATGCAACGCGGTTCCGGCCCGAGGCGCGGTTCGACGCCGTGGTGATGAACCCGCCCTTCCACGCGGGACGCGCGGCCGATCCGGCGCTCGGTGCCGCTTTCATCGGTGCCGCGGCGGGGATGCTGGCGCCGGCGGGCCGGCTCTGGATGGTCGCCAACCGGCACCTGCCTTACGAGGCGGTGCTGGCCCGCCACTTCCGCGAGGTGGCCGAGATCGGCGGCGACGGCGCCTTCAAGCTTTTTGCCGCGGCGCGGCCCGTAGCGCGCGCCCAGGCCGCCGCCGCCCCTCCGCCTCGCCGGCGCCGGTGATCTCGGCTAACCTCGCCCGGCAGAATCACGGAGCGCGGAGAGCCCATGTCCCTGTCCATCGCCGGCAAGAGCGCCATCGTCACCGGGGCGGCCAAAGGCATCGGCCTTGCCATAGCCCGCCACTTCGTCGACCGGGGCGCGAAGGTCATGTTCGCCGATGCCGACGAGGCGCGCCTGGCCGAGGAGGTCGCCGCGATCGCGACCGAGGACGGACCGGCGCGCTACTTCGCCGGCGACCTCAGCCAGAAGCTGACGCTCGCCAACCTGCTGTCGGCCACGGTGGACGCCTTCGAGCGGATCGACATCCTGGTGAACGCCCAGCGCACGGTCCTGCCGACCGAGGATCCGCTGAACCCCGACGATCCCTCGATCGAGAACATGCTGCGGCAAAACCTCCTGCCGGCCCTGAAACTGAGCCAGATGGCCGCGCGCAGGATGATCGCGCAGGCCGGGCGCGACGAGCAGACCGAAGGCCCGGTGGGCACGATCATCAACGTCTCGACGCTGGCCGCGCGTCGGGCGCAGCCGGGCCTGCTGGCATACTCCCTCGCCGGTGCGGCGCTCGACCAGGCGACGCGCTCGCTCGCCGTCGTGCTCGCGCCGGAGCGGATTCGGGTGAACGGCATTGGCATCGCAAGCGTTATGAGCGCGAGCCTGCAGGCAACGCTGAAGGAAAACCCCGACTGGGGCGACTCCGTCATTGCGGGCACGCCGCTCGGCCGGATCGCGACGCCAACGGAGGTCGCGGAGGTCGCGCAGTTCCTCGCGTCGGACGGGGCGGGCTTCGTGACCGGACAGATCCTCGGTGTCGACGGCGGCCGCAGCGTGGTCGATCCGGTCTGCGTTCCGGCCTATTGAAGGGTCATCCCGGATAGCGCGCCTTGCAGGCGGCGATGTGGTCGAGTGCGCGCGGAACTGCCGCCGCCCGCCGGTCCTGCAGGAGTGCAATGCGGCGGCTCTCGGACGCCGGGTCGATCGTCTTCGGCGTCTCCACGATCTCGGTTTCGGTGTAAAGGCAACTGCCGCCCCCGTCGCCGCACCGGCGGCGTTCGAGATAGGGGACCGTCTGGCGGTCGATCCCGTAGCCGCGGGCGAGCCCGGCCTCGGTTTCGGCGATCAGCGCGTCGATGGTGCGCACTTCCGCCACCGCCGCGCGCATGCACTGGTCACGCCCTGCGCCGGCGCAGGCGCCAAGAAGCAGGGGGACGAGGAGGACCAGTCCGGCGCGTGGCCTCATTCGGGGAACTTCGCCTTGCAGGCCGCGATTGCTGGCTCCGACTGCGCGAGGAGCGCCTTGCGCCGGGCGAGGAGCCCGTCGAGCTTGCGCTGTTCGGCCGCCGGGTCGATGGCCACCGGCTGCTTCACCGTGTCCCAGACCGGCTCGAAGCACATCCGCCGCGGGGTCCCCGCCACCCAGTCGTCGCAGATCTGCCATTCGTAGTGCATGACCTCGCGCCGTTCGTAACCATAGCCCCGGGCGAGCGTCGCCTGCTGTTCGGCGATCAGCCGGTCAAGGGTGCGAAGCTCACGCGTGGCGGTGCGGATGCACTGTTCCTGCGGCGTTCCGCAGGCGGCGAGTGCGGCGAGAAGGGCAAGTAGGGCGGCGGAGCGGCGCATGGGCAATCTCGGGGGCGACTTCAGGGGGCGGGGCAGGCGGCGACGGCGGCGGCGATCTGCGCTTGAAGCCGTTCGCGGCGCGCGAGAAGCGCGTCGAGCGTGCGGGTCGCAGCGGCGGTGTCGATGGCCTCGGTGCGGGTCCGCGTGCCCGGATCGGTGCAGAAGCTGACGCCCACGTGCGATCGTGCGCTGCCCAGGCAGAGGTTCACCGCCGCCCCCGTCGGCACCTGCACCGTGCGGTATCCGCGCTCGATGTCGGTGCGCGCCTCGGCGATCAGTCTGTCGATGGTCTTCAGTTCGCGCGCCTCTTCCGGGGCGCAGCGGCTGGCCGGGTCGGTCGCGCAGGCGGCCAAGGCGAGCGCGAGGGTCAGGAGGGCGGGTATGCGGGGCATGAACATGGGCGACTCGGCACCGGGGATGGGAAAGCCAGTCTAGCGCGCCGCGCCGCGCTGCCAAACCCCCCGGACTGAAATGTCGCAGAGTCCGGCCGGGTTCTGGCGGGGCGCGCGCGAAGCTGCTAGGCGGAGTGGTGCGATCCAAACAGGGAAAGCGATCATGCCAGATGACTTCGAAAGCAGGAAACTCCGCGCCGCGGCGTGGTTCCGCACGCTTCGCGACGAGATCGTCGCGGCTTTCGAGGCGCTGGAGGACACCGCCCCGCCACGGGAGGGCGACGCCGGGCCGGGCCGGTTCGAGGTAACCGAGACCCGGCGAACGGCAGACGGCGGAGGCGATGCCGGCGGCGGGCTCATGAGCGTGATGCGGGGCGGTCGCGCGTTCGAGAAGGTGGGCGTCAACGTCTCGACGGTCCATGGCATGCTGGGCGCGCGGGCGCAGGCGGCGATGGCCGCGCGCGGCATTCCGGGCATGGCGGAGGATCCGCGGTTCTGGGCCTCCGGCATCAGTCTCGTCGCCCACATGCAGAACCCGCATGTGCCGGCCGTCCACATGAACACCCGGATGTTCTGGACGCCCCATGCCTGGTGGTTCGGCGGCGGCGCCGACCTCAACCCCTGCATCGAATACCCTGCGGATACGCTGCATTTCCATGCCACGCTGGAAGCGGCCTGCGACGCACATGATCCCGGCTACTATCCCCGCTTCAAGTCCTGGGCCGACGAGTATTTCTTCGTCCCCCACCGGGGCCGCGCGCGGGGTGTCGGCGGCATCTTCTTCGACGATCTGAACACCGGCGGCTGGGAGGCCGATTTCGCCTTCACCCAGGATGTGGGCCGGGCCTTCCTGTCGGCCTTCGTGCCGCTGGTCGAACGTCGGCTCGGCACGCCCTTCGGCGCGGCCGAGCGCGACATCCAGCTTGTGCACCGTGGGCTT
Source organism: Albidovulum sp. (assembly GCF_041919395.1). NCBI lineage: Bacteria > Pseudomonadati > Pseudomonadota > Alphaproteobacteria > Rhodobacterales > Paracoccaceae > Albidovulum > Albidovulum sp. The sequence goes on along the minus strand of NZ_JAYRTX010000021.1, from coordinate 20,488 downwards.
TATGCCGAGTACAACCTGGTTTACGACCGCGGCACGAAGTTCGGGCTGGAGACCGGGCACGACGCGAACGCCGTGCTGATGAGCCTGCCGCCCCTGGCCAAGTGGATCTGACGACGAGGGAGGACGGCAATGACGCCTTCGCAATGCAGTACCATGGCCGAGCTTCGCGCCGAGATCGACCGCATCGACGCGCGGCTCGTGGCGCTGCTGGCCGAGCGCGCGGGCTACATCGACCGGGCGGCAGAGCTGAAGCCGGCGCTGGGCCTGCCGGCGCGGATCGACGACCGGGTGGAGGAAGTCGTCGAAAAGGTTCGTGCCCGCGCCATGGCCGAGGCGCTCGACCCCGATCTGGCCGAGGCACTCTGGCGGCGGCTCATCGATTGGTCGATTGCGCGGGAGGAGGCGAAGATCGGCCGCGAGTAGCTTCCGCGCCCCCGTCTCGGCGTGCGGGGAACGCGATCCGCACCTTCAGCCCCGGTGCATTGTCGAGGAGCGCGAGTTCCGCCCCATGGTGTCGCGCCGTCGCGGCGACGAGCGCGAGGCCAAGCCCGTGGCCCGGCGTCGTCCGGCTGCGCTCCAGCCGGTAGAGCCGCCGCAGCACCTTCTCGCGCTCCTCCTCCGGAATGCCGGGGCCGCGGTCAGCCACCTCGAGCACCGGGCGGCCGCCTTCCTCAGCGGTGCGCAGGCTGATCGCCGTGCCATCCGGCGTGTGGCGGAATGCATTCTCGATGAGATTTGCGAGTGCCTGGCCGACCAGGCCCTTGTCACCCGAAACCGTGAGCGGCGCGGCCGAGAGGTCCAGGATCAGCGCGCGTCCGGCCTCTTCGGCGTCTGGCCCGTAGATCTCCGCGATACCCGCCGCCAGCGCGTTGAGATCGAAGGGCACCGAGGGAAGGCGGGTGCCACCGCCCTCGATCTGGGCGATGCGGAGGAGGCCCTGGAACACGGCGACGGCGCCCTCGGCCTCGGCCAGCGCGCGGTCCGCCAGCCCCGCCTCGCGGCTTCCAGTGGACAGGCCGTCGCGGAGGTCGTGCAGCAGGACCGTCATCCGCTGCAGCGGTGTCTTGAGGTCATGTGCGATGTCGGCGGAGACCTGTTTCAGTGCTTCGGTCGCGGCCTCCTGGGCCTCGGCCATGCGGTTGATCCGCGCGCCGATCCGGGCAAGGTCGTCGGCCCGGCCCGGCTCGGCCGGAATGCGGGTGTCGAATGCGCCTTCAGAGAGGCGGGAGAGCGCCCGCTCGATCCGTTCCACCCGCGCCCGGGCACGGGCGGCGAGCGCCGCGCCGATCCCGAGCGAGATCAGCACCGTGGGCCCCAGGCTGAGGGCGAGGAGCCCGAGAAAGGTGCGGCCAAGCTCGCGGATCGGCGTCAGGCTTTCGCCGATGATGAGCACGCCCCCCGCCTGCCGGTCGATGAGCGGCATGTAGCCGTCGCGGCCAAGCGGGCGGCCCTCCGGCATTGGCCGGATTTCCACGCCTTCGCCCGTTAGCCGCGCGTCGGCATTGCCGGTCACGCGGCCGTCGGGGGCGATGTAGGCGAAGACCCGGTGGGCCGGATCGGCCGCCTCGGCCGCCGCCGTCACCATGACCTCGGCCGCGCCGGGCGAGGCCGCAACCTCGAACCCGGCCATGAGCTGGGCAAGGTTGGCGCGCATTGCCTCCTCCGCGCTGGTCCTGAGGCTGAGGTAGGCGAGGCCGAGGGTGACGAGATTGACCACGGCGAAGACCGCGACGAGGCCCATGGCCTGGCGTACCGGCGTCGATCCCGCGCTGCGGCTCATCAGGCGGAAGAGGCGCGGCGCCAATGTCAGTCCTCGATCTTGTAGCCCGCGCCGCGAACGGTGCGGATCAGTTCGCGCCCGAAGGGCTTGTCCACCTTGGCGCGGAGCCGGCTGACATGGGTTTCGACAACGTTGGTCTGCGGATCGAAGCTGAGGTCCCAGACGGATTCGAGCAGCATCGTGCGCGTCTGCACCCGACCCTTGCGGCGCATCAGGTGTTCCAGGAGCGTGAATTCGCGGGGCAGGAGGTCTATCTCCTTGCCGGCGCGCGTCACCTTGCGGGCGATGAGGTCCATCGTCAGGTCTCCCGCCTTCAGCACGGTTTCCACCACCGGCTGCGCGGCACGGCGGCCAAGCACGTCGATCCGGGCGGAAAGCTCGCCGAAGGCGAAGGGTTTCACGAGATAGTCGTCGCCGCCCGCCCGCAAACCCTCGATCCGGTCGTCTACCCCGCCCATGGCCGTGAGGAAGAGTGCCGGCACAGTCACCTTGGCCGAGCGCAGCGCGCGGACGAGCGAAAGCCCGTCGAGCCCCGGCAGCATCCGGTCGACGATCAGCACGTCGTAGCCGCCCCGCATCGCCTGCGCGAGCGCCTCGCGCCCGTCGGTCAGGTGATCGACGACATGGCCTTCCTCGCGCAGGCCCCTCGCCACATAGGCCGCGGTCGTCGCGTCGTCTTCGATCAGGAGGAGCTTCATCGCGGCGGTCCGTCTTCTCGCTGGCCTCAACATGGGCGGGCCGGGCCGCTTTGTCACGCCGACGCTGCGGGGCGCTGACGCGAAGATTACATTTCGGTCAGTTTCGCCGATGGCTCGCGGCCGTGTGATGAAGCTTACGGAAATTCAACCCTGGCGACGGTCGGGTGCAAGGACGCCGCTCCAACTTGGCATCGTCCCCGGCAGCGGCCGGGCCCCCTCTTCGAAGGAGCAGACGATGACAATTCCCACCCGTTCCCGCACCCTGCGCATACCGGCGCTCGCGCTCGGTGCGCTCATGGGCGCCACGGCGCTGACCGCCGTCGCGCCCGCCCTCATGCCCGCGCCCGCCCATGCCGCGGCGGTCCAGCCCGGCGGCTATGTCGCGCTTGTCGAGAAGGTCGCGCCGGCGGTGGTCTACATAGAGGTCACTAAGGCGGTCGAGCAGCCGGCGATGACCCCTGGCAACATGCCCGAGGGTTTCCCCTTCGACGAGTTCATGCGCCGATTCGGGATGCCGATGCCGATGCCCGGGGATCCGCAGGGTCACGGAGGCGAGGTGCGCGGCGTCGGCACCGGCTTCATCGTCTCGGCCGACGGGCAAATCGTTACCAACGCCCATGTCGTCGATGGCGCGGATTCGGTGAAGGTGACTCTGTCCGACGGGCGCACCGTTGATGGCAAGGTGCTTGGACGCGATGCCGCGACGGACATCGCGCTGATCAAGGTCGAGGCTGGCGACAGCCTGCCGACGGTGGCCTTCGGGGACTCCACGCAACTGAAGGTCGGGCAGGACGTGGTGGCCATCGGCAACCCCTTCGGCCTTGGGAATTCCGTGACCTCGGGCATCGTCTCGGCGCTCGGCCGGGACATCAATTCGGGCCCCTTCGACAACTACATCCAGACCGACGCGGCCATCAACAAGGGCAACTCCGGCGGCCCCCTGTTCAACACCGACGGCGAGGTCGTCGGCATCAATACCGCCATCTTCTCGCCCACCGGCGGCTCGGTCGGCATCGGCTTTGCGGTACCCTCTGAGACCGCGTCCAAGGTCGTCGCGGCGCTGGCCGAGGGCGGCACGGTGGAGCGCGGCTTCCTCGGCGTGCAGATCCAGCCGGTGACGGAGGATATCGCGGCCGCCCTCGGTTTCGACAAGGCGAAGGGCGTGCTCGTCTCCGACGTGACCGCTGACACCCCGGCGGCGAAGGCCGGGATCACGCGGGGTGACATCGTCCTCAGCGTCAACGGGACAGAGGTGAACTCCCCACGCGACCTCACGCGGCTCATCGCGACGGATGCGCCGGGCGCCACCGTGACGCTCTCGCTCATGCGGGCAGGAAAACCGGTCGAAACCTCGGTCACGCTGACCAGCCGACCGGACCAGCCGGCCTGACCATCCCCCCGGTTCGGACGGCGGGCGGGCGTCCCTGGCGGGGCGCCCGCTTCGTCTTGGCGCTGATGAAATCTCGTCAGAGCGGCCCTTTCCTCGCGCCGGCGAAAGGCGCATTCACCGGGAAACCGAGCGCGAGGGGGCAATGGGCATCACTGTGACGACGGCACCTTGCTGCTGGGGCGTCGATGACGTGACGAACCCCAACCTTCCCGCATGGACCCGCGTCCTCGACGAGGCTGCCGCGGCAGGCTATGGCGGGCTGGAGCTTGGCCCCTATGGCTACGTGCCGCTCGACCTGCCCGTTGTGAGCGAGGCACTGACGGCGCGGGGGCTCTACATCGTCGCGGGCACGATCTTCGACGATCTGGTGGCGCCGGCGCGGCGCGCCGACCTCTTGCGCCAGACCCGCGAGATCTGCGCGCTGATCACCGGTCTGCCCAAGCCGCCCGTGGCGGGCGGGCAGCGCTACCCGGCGCCCTATCTCACCGTCATGGACTGGGGCCACGACGAACGCGACTTCGCCGCCGGCCATTCGGCGCGCGCGCCGAGACTGTCGGCGGAAGCCTGGGACGGGATGATGGCGACGATCCGCGCCATCGCAGAGGTTGCGAGGGATGAGTCCGGCGTGCGCGCCGTGGTGCATCCCCACGCCGGCGGCTACATCGAGTTCCGCGACGAGATCGACCGGCTCGCCGCCGACATCCCAGCGGATGTCGCGGGCTTCTGCATCGACACCGGCCACAGCCACTACGCCGGGATGGATCCGCTCGATACGCTCGCGCGCTACTGGAACCGGATCGACTACATCCACTTCAAGGACATCGACCGAACCGTGTTCGACCGCGTCATGGGCGAACGCATCCGCTTCTTCGAGGCCTGTGCGCAAGGCGTCATGTGCCCGATCGGCCGGGGCGTCATCGACTATCCGGCGATCCGGGCCTTTCTGGCCGAGAAGGGCTACGGCGGCTACATCACGGTGGAGCAGGAACGCGATCCGCTTAACGCGGCCGGATCGCTCGCCGATGTGAAGGCGAGCCGGGACTACCTGAAAAGCGTCGGATACTGAGGGAGGCAGGGCCATGATCGACGGCACCAGAAAGACGAAACGCGCGCTGCGCTGGGGCATGGTCGGCGGCGGGCGGGGCAGCCAGATCGGCTACATCCACCGTTCGGCGGCGCTGAGGGACGGGTATTTCGAGCTGAAAGCCGGGGCGCTCGACCTGAACGCGGCGCGGGGCGCGGCCTTTGCGGCCGACCTCGGCGTCGAGCCGGGCCGCGCCTATCCCGACTGGGGCGCGATGATCGCTGCCGAGGCGGCGCGCACGGACGGGGTCGAGGTTGTCACCATAGCGACGCCCAACAACACGCATTACGAAATCGCGAAGGCCGCGCTTCAGGCGGGACTGCATGTCATCTGCGAGAAGCCCCTTTGCTTCACCACCGCCGAGGCAGAGGAGTTGAAGGCGCTCGCCAGGACCAAGGGCCGGGTGATCGGCGTGACCTACGGCTATTCCTGCTACCAGACAATCGAGGAAGCGCGCGCGCTCGTCGCGTCGGGTGCGCTGGGCAAAGTGCGGCTGGTGAACCTCCAGTTCGCCCACGGCTTCCATTCCGCCCCGGTGGAAGAGGAGAACCCGGCGATCAGGTGGCGGGTGGACCCGAAATTCGCCGGGCCGTCCTACGTCCTCGGAGACCTTGCCACGCACCCGCTTTACCTCTCCGAGGTGATCTGTCCGGATCTCAGGATCAAGCGCCTGATGTGCGCGCGGCAGAGCTTCGTCGCCTCGCGCGCACCCTTGGAAGACAACGCGGTGACGCTGATGGAATACGAGGGCGGCGCCTTCGGCACGCTCTGGACCTCGGCCGTCAACGCCGGGGCGATGCACAGCCAGAAGGTGCGGATCGTCGGCGAGAAGGCGTCCATCGAGTGGTGGGACGAGTTCCCGAACCAGCTTCGCTACGAGGTGCAGGGCGAACCGCCGCGCATTCTCGACCGCGGCATGGACTATCTGAGCCCTGCCGCGCGCGCCGACGACCGGATCGGCGGAGGACACCCAGAGGGGCTCTTCGAAAGTTGGGCGACGATGTACGAACGCTTCGCCCGCGCCATCGAGGCCGCGAACGAGGGCCGCGCCCCGGACCCCGCCCTGCGTTACCCCGACGCGGCTGCGGGCGTCGCGGGCGTGCGCTGGGTGGAGAACTGCGTGCGCTCGGCCGATGCAGGCGGCGTCTGGGTGGACTACGCCTGACCGGATCAGGGCGTCCAGTCGGGCGTGAGCGTGACGGGTCGTCCCGTTCGGATGGAGGCAATCGCGGCCTCAGCCAGCCGCTGCGCCTCCAGCCCGTCGCGGATCATGGCCAGGGGCGGGGCGCCCTCGCGGATCAGCGCGGCGAAGGCTTCCATCTCCGCCCGGTAGGCTTCGGCGAAGCGGCTGATGAAATGGTCCATCGGCCGCTCCGTCCGCGCACCCTCCGGCCCCGCTATGCGGACATCGTTCGACGGGCGGTTGTCAACGAAGAGCACCTCGCGCGCGCAATGCGCCTCCAGCCGCTGGTCGTAGCCGAGCGGGCTGCGCCGGCTGTTGGCCATCTGCACCATCCGGCCCGAAGCGGAAACCATGTTGACCATGAGGCTGTCGATGTCGCCCTCGGCGGCGATGCCTGTGTCGAAGAGCGCGCCGCCGATGGCATGGACGGAGGCCATCTCCTCCCCCAGCATGTAGCGCGCCTGGTCGAAATCGTGGATCGCCTGGTCGCGCAGCATTCCGCCGGACCGCGCGACATAGGCGCGCGGTGGCGGCGCCGGGTCGCGCGTCTGCATCAGGAGCTGTTCGAGGGGGCCCGAGACGCAGGAGGCGATCCGCTCGCGCACGGCGCGGAAGTTCGGATCATAGCGGCGCTGGAAGCCGAGCATGGAGGGGATTCCCGAAGCCTCGACCGCCCGCGTGACGCGGGCAACGGTGGGGAAATCGAGGCTCACCGGCTTTTCGCAGAAGACGGCGAGCCCGCGTTCGGCGGCGGCCAGAAGAAGGTCGCCGTGGCTGTCGGTCGACGACGCGATGACGATGCCGTCGATGTCCGCGTCGGCCAGCGCCTCGGCCGCGGAACTGACGCGCGCGCGGGTCTCGCGGGCGAGGGCAGCCGGGTCGGTCCCGGGATCGACGAGATGGGCGACCTCGACCCCCGGAAGGGCCGCGGCGTTGCGGGCGTGCATGGCGCCGATGCGCCCCGCGCCGAAGATGGCGAGCCGGATGGTCATGTCGGCGCCTCCCTGATCTCGCCCACGGCGACCCAGCGCCGTTCCTCCACTGATTTCAGCATCGCGTCGACGCCGCAGGCCGTCTCGTGCCCGGCGGCGAAGTCGGGCCAGAGCGGCCCGCCCGCCCCGATCGCCCCGAACCGCAGCTCGCTCACCGCCCGTTCCTCCGGATCGCGCCGGTACGCGCCCGGCTTCCCCAAGGCTAGGCCGAGGTGTATCAGGCCGCCATCGCGGCGATGACGAGATTTACTCAAGGGGCAGGGATGGCGCGGAAGACGACGGCGCGGGACGTGGCGGAGGCGGCGGGAGTGTCGCCGGCGACGGTGGACCGGGTGCTGAACGGGCGCGGCGGCGTCTCGCCCGAGAAGGAGCGGCGCGTGCTCGACTGGGCGCGGAGCCTGAAGCTCGACCGGGCGCTGTCGCTGACGGCCGCCCGGACGCTCAGGATCGCCGCATTGATCCAGCCGCCCGTCAATCCGTTCCACGCCAAGCTCGCCGAGGAGATCGCCCGCGCGGCACCCGTGCTGGAGATGTTCAACATGCAGATCCGGGTGATCCACATCGCCCCCGCCGCTCCGGCGGAGATCGCGGCGAAGATCCTCGCGGCGATGCAGACCCATGACGCGCTGATCGTGAGCGCTGAGGAGGATGCCGGGATCGCCGCCGCATGCCGCGCCTTCGCGGGCAGGGGGCCGGTCGTGACGCTTGCCACCGACATCGCGGGCTCGGGGCGGCTGGGCTATGTCGGCCCAGACAACCGCCGCGCAGGCCGCGTCGCCGGCGACCTGATGGGCCGCTTCCTCGGGCCGGAGGGCGGCGATGTTCTGATGGTCGTCGGGATGCTGGCGATGCGCGGCCAGGCGGAGCGGGTCGAGGGCCTCGGCGCGGTCTTCGCGGAACGCTACCCCGCCTGCCGGATCGCCGGCCCGGTCGAAAGCCTGGAAGACGGCCGCCGCACCGGGACGCTGGTACGCGAGGCGCTGGTGCATCGGCGCGGGCTGCGCGGCATCTACCTTTGCACCGTGGGCGCGCGCGAGGTCGTCGCCGCGCTCAAGGCTGCGGGCCGGCGCGACGTGGTCCTGATCGTGCACGAGTTGACGGCAGAGCGGCGCGCGCTCCTGAAGGCCGGTGCCATCGACGCGGTGATCGACCAGAACCCGGAGGCGGAGGTGCGCGGCGCTATCGACCTTCTGGCGCATGCCTTCGGCCGGCGCGACGGGCCTGCCCCGACCCATCCGCCGATGATCCAGATCCACACGATCGAGAACTCATGACCGCAGGGCATGACGGGGATTGCAATTCTCATGCGGGATTGCTGATATGTTACATCATTTCTTCATGAGGTGTCCGTCATGGCGCGCGTCACGATTGCCGACCTGGCCCGCGAAGCCGGCGTGAGTCTCGCCACCGTGGACCGCGTCCTGAACGGGCGGCTGAAGGTGCGCGAGGAAACTGCGCTGAAGGTTCACGAGGCGGCGCAGAGGATCGGCTACCACGGCGCAAACGCGATCCGCAGCCGGATCCTCGCAGACCTGCCGGAACTGCATGTGGGCGTGATCCTGCAGAAGGAGCGGCACGCCTTCTACCGCGACTTCGCGCGCCAGATCGAGTCGCGGGTAGCCCGGGTGACCTCGTACCGGATGCGCGCGACGATCCGCTTTGCCGAGACCACTCTGCCCGGCGAACTGGCGGACCTCCTGCGGTCGATGTCGGGCAAGGTGCAGGCCGTCGCGGCCTCGGGGCTTGACCACCACGAGGTCACGGCCGCGGTGGCCGACCTGAAGGCGCGCGGCATCCCGACCTTCTCGCTGCTGTCCGACTTCGCCCAGGGCGTTCGGGAAAGTTACATCGGGGTCAACAACTTGAAGGTAGGCCGGTCGGTTGGCTGGCTGATGTCCAAGATCGCGCTGCGGCCGGGGAAGATCGGCATCTTCATCGGCGGGCACAGGTTCCACGGCCATGAGCTGCGCGAAACCGGGGTGCGCAGCTCGCTCAGGGAATATGCGCCGGACTTCGAGCTTCTGAACCCCATGATCAACCTCGAGGCGCGCCAGATCACCTATGAGGCGACGCTGGAGATGCTTGCAAAACACCGCGACCTCGTCGGCCTCTATTGCGCCGGCGGCGGAATGGAGGGCGCCATCACCGCTCTAAGGGAATCGGGCCGCGCCAGCGACGTCGTCCTGGTCGTGAACGAACTCACGGACGAGACGCGGCTCGCCTTGCAGGACCGGACCGTGTCCATCGTGATCAGCACGCCCCTGCCCGCAGTCTGCGAGGAGCTTGCCACGCTGATTCTCCATACCGTCGCGAACGGAATGGCCGAAACCCCCGGCCAGCGGTTCCTGCCGTTCCAGATCTGGACGCCGGAATCGTTGTGAATGATGTCGTTACATCATTATTGGCTTCATTTTACATCAGCAATGACGAGAATCCGCCAACATCGCCGTTGACCGATGGTGGCGCTATCGGGAATCCTCATCGCCGTGGCCGTGAGGAGTGAGGCGGCCGAGGGAGGTTCCGGAGTTTGCAGCGCATGGACCGCGTTTCGCGGCAACGTTTCGCATGCCCTGCAGATCTGCGGCCCCATCGTGACAATGGCCCGCAACGGGCCGTCTGTGGAGGAGCTACGATGAAGAAATTCCTGATCTCGACCGCGGTTCTCGCGTCCCTGGCCGGGGCGGCCTCGGCCGAGACGGTCGGCGTGTCGATGGCACTGTTCGACGACAACTTCCTGACCGTGCTGAGGAACGGCATCCAGAGTTATGCCGACGAGCAGGGCCACAGCGTCCAGATCGAGGATGCGCAGAACGACGTGGCCAAGCAGCTCGACCAGATCAACAACTTCATCGCCTCGGGCGTTGACGCGATCATCGTCAACCCGGTCGACACTTCGGCGACGCAAGCGATGACCGATGCGGCCGCTGCGGCGGGCGTTCCGCTCGTCTACGTCAATCGCCAGCCCGTCAACCTCGACACGCTGCCGGACAATCAGGCCTTCGTCGCCTCGAACGAGGTCGATTCCGGCACGCTCGAGACCATCGAGGTCTGCCGTCTTCTGGCCGAGATGGGCAAGACCGAGGCCAATGCCTATGTCATCATGGGCGAGCTGTCGAACCAGGCCGCCGTGCAGCGGACGCAGGACATCCACGACGTGATCGACGGCGGCAAATGCGCCGTCAAGCTCAACATCCTCGACAAGCAGACGTCGAACTGGCGGCGCGATGAGGCGCAGAACCTCATGACCAACTGGCTGTCCACCGGCACGGCCTTCGACGCGGTGATCGCCAACAATGACGAAAGCGCGATTGGCGCGATCCAGGCGATGAAGGCGGCGGGCATCGACATGGCCTCGGTCATCGTCGGCGGCGTCGATGCGACGCAGGACGCGCTTGTCGCGATGCAGGCGGGCGACCTCGACGTGACGGTGTTCCAGAACGCAGCCGCCCAGGGCTCGGGTTCGCTCGACGCCGCCGTCAAGCTCGCCAAGGGCGAAGCCGTCGACCAGGCCGTCTGGGTGCCCTTCGAACTCGTCACGCCCGCGAACATCAACGACTATCTCCAGAAGAACTGATCCGTCCGCGGATCACGTCGGGGCGGCGCGCTGCCGCCGCCCCGCCGGCCCTTCGGGAAACGTGCGACGCACATTCTCCGCGACATTGGCCGACATCGAAAGGTGACACGCATGGCACATACGACGCACGGTATCGGGGGGCTGACCTACGATCCGGCCAAGAAGGCACGCCCGCCCGAACTGAACGTCTTCGTCGCGCTCGTCCTGATCGTGGTCGCGTTCGAGGCGATCGGACGGCTGTTCCTCGGCGAGAGTTTCCTCTTCAACACCCGCGACAACGTTGACGCCATCTTCAACTGGCCGCGGCTCAACATCATCATCCTGCAGGTCTCGATCGTCGGCATCATCGCGGTCGGCGTGACACAGGTCATCCTTACCGGCGGAATCGACCTCTCCTCGGGTTCGGTCGTGGGCGCCACCGCGATGATCGCCATGAGCTTCGCGCAGACGGCGCTCGTCAATGGCAACCCCAACCCTAAGGCGATCTTCGGCGACTGGGCGATGGACCTGCCGGTGATCGTGCCGGTGCTCGTCGGCCTCGGCTGCGGCCTCGCGGCGGGGCTCGTCAATGGCGTCTTTATCGCCTACACGCGCATCCCGCCCTTCATCGCCACGCTCGGCATGATGGTCTTTGCCCGCGGCCTTTCCCGCTGGTGGTCGAACGGCAACCCGATCTCCTTCCCGACCGAAGGCTATGCCGCGATCGGCAAGGGGATGATGCCGGTTCTCATCTTCGTCCTCCTCGCGGTCCTCTTCCACCTCATCCTGACCTACACGGTCTATGGCAAGCACACCTATGCCATCGGCTCGAACGAGGACGCGGCACGGATGTCGGGGATCAAGGTCAACCGCCACAAGGTGCTGGTCTATTCGATCGCCGGCATGCTCGCCGCCATCGCCGCGGTCGTGCTGAGCTCGAAGAACCTGACCGCGCAGGCCGGCATGGGTGTCATGTACGAACTCGACGCCATCGCGATGGCGGTGATCGGGGGCATCTCGCTGAAGGGCGGGCGCGGCTCGATCCTCGGCACGGTGCTCGGCGCCCTGATCTTCGGGGTCATCATCTCCGGCTTCACCTTCGTCAAGCTCGACGCCTACTACCAGGAGATGGTGAAGGGCGTGATCATCGTCGGTGCCGTGGTGCTCGACCAGTGGCGGCAGCGCCGCTCTTCGGAACGGACGTAGGGAGGCCGGCATGAGCGAACTGAGGCTGCACGACATGGGCGACATCGTTCTCGAGACGCGGGACCTGACCAAGCACTACGGCGGGGTCCACGCGCTGGAAGGCGCCAACTTCATCCTGCGCAAGGGCGAGCATGTGGCGATCATGGGCGATAACGGGGCGGGCAAGTCCACCTTCGTGCGCCAGATCACCGCAGTCGAACAGCGCACCCGGGGCGAGGTGGTCTTCGACGGCCGCGCGGTGCATTTCGCGGGCCCCCTGGAGGCGCGGGAGGCGGGGATCGAGACCGTGTTCCAGAACCTCGCGCTGGCCGACGATCTCGACGTGCCATCGAACCTCTTCCTCGGGCGTGAGAAGGTGCTCTTCAATCTCGGGCCTTTCTCGATCCTCGACCGCAAGGCGATGCGCGAGGCGACGATGCGAGGGCTGGAGAAGACCGGGGTGAAGATACCGAACATCCTCAACACGATCCGCAACATGTCGGGCGGGCAGCGGCAATGCGTGGCGATCGCCCGCACCGCGGCCTTCCATTCCAAGCTGACGATCATGGACGAACCCACCGCGGCGCTTGGCGTGCAGGAGACGGCGCAGGTGGAAAACATCATCCGGACGCTGAAGAAGCAGGGCGAACCCCTGATCCTCATCAGCCACAACATGCGGCAGGTCTTCGACCTGATGGACCGGATCGTCGTGTTCCGGCGCGGCCGCATCTGCGCCAACCTCAACGTCGCCGAGACCAACCCCGAAGACGTCGTGGCCTACATCACCGGCGCGAAGACCGGCGCCGAATACGCCGACGTGGCCTGAGCTTCCGAAAGGACCGACCCATGAAGATCGCGCTTGATCCCTTCATGCACCGCCACCTGAGCCTTGACGAACTTCCCTTCAAGGTGAAGGAGCTTGGCTACGACTGGATCGAACTCAGCCCCCGGGGCGATTTCCTCGAATGGTTCAAGGCGCCGCGGGTCTTCCCGGACCGGGTGAAGAGCTTCAGGAAGGCGCTGAAGAAGGCCGGTGTCGGCATCGCCTCGCTCCTGCCGATGTACCGCTGGGCCTCGAACGACGAGGCTGAGCGGCAGGCCGCCGTCCGCCACTGGAAGCGCGCCATCGAGATCGCGGTGGAGATGGGCGTTGACACCATGAACTCCGAGTTCGGCCGGGGTCCGCACCCGGACAAGGGGTCCTGCTACTGCTGCCACACCGGCAGCATGATCGAGACCTGCGAGGACGCCTGGTGGCGGTCGATGGAGGAGCTTGTCCCGATCCTTGAGCGCGAGGGCATCAACCTGCACATCGAGCCCCACCCCGAGGACTGGTGCGAGACGATCCAGCCGGCGCTCGACATCATCCGCACGGTGAACTCGAAGCGGGTGCGGTTCCTCTACTGCGCGCCGCATACCTTCTATTTCGGCGACGACACCAAGGCGATGCTGCGCGCGGCGGCGGATGTGCTCGCCCATGTCCATGTGGGCGACACCTTCAACCACAAGGCCAGTTCCGGCCTGCGCTACATCCTGAACCCGCCGGGGACGCAAGCGCGCGTGCACCAGCACCTGAACATCGGCCAGGGCGAGGTGCCCTGGGACGACTTTTTCGGCACGCTCGCCGAGATCGGCTTCGACGGCATCATGACCGCCTGCGTCTTCGCCTGGGAAGACAAGGCCGACGCCTCGGGCCGCTTCATGCGCGCCGAAATGCAGCGCTACATCGACACGTATTGGAAGTAAGGGTCGGAAAATGACTTTGAGAATTGGGGTGATCGGCACCGGCGCCATCGGCCGGGACCACGCGCGGCGCATCCAGCAGGTGCTTTCGGGCGGCGAGATCGTGGCGCTTTCGGACGTGAACCGCGCCTCGGCCGAGGCCGTGCGCGCGGACATCGCGCCGAACGCCGAGGTCTTCGCCACGGGCGAGGAACTCGTCGACTCGCCAAAGGTTGATGCGGTGCTCGTCACCTCCTGGGGCACGACGCACGAGCAATATGTGCTGGCGGCCATCGCGGCGGGAAAGCCGTGCTTCTGCGAGAAGCCCCTGGCGACGACCGCCGAAGGCGCCAGGCGCATCGTCGATGCCGAGGTCGCCCGCGGCAAGCGACTGGTGCAGGTCGGCTTCATGCGCCGCTACGACGCCGGCTATGTCGCGCTGAAGGACGCGGTGCGGACCCATACCGGCGCGCCGATCATGGTCCATGCCGCGCACCGCAACCCCGCGGTGCCGGAGCAATACATCACGCCGATGGCGATCCACGACACGCTGATCCACGAGATCGACGTGTTCCGCTGGCTTCTGGACGACGACTACGTCTCGGCGCGGGTGATCTTCCCGCGCAAGGCGGCGCGGTCGCACGGGAAGCTTCGCGACCCGCAGATCGTGGTGCTGGAAACCGCCCGGGGCGTGGTGATCGACGTCGAGATCTTCGTCAACTGCCACTATGGCTACGACATCCAGTGCGAGGTGGTGGGCGAGGACGGCATTGCCCGGCTGCCCGAGCCGATGGCAATCCAGATGCGGCTCGACGCCAAGCTGCAGAACGCCATCCTGACCGACTGGAAGGACCGCTTCGTCGCTTCCTACGATGTAGAGCTTCAGGATTTCCTGAAGGCCGCCAAACTTGGCACTGCCTCGGGACCGACGTCCTGGGACGGGTACATGGCCGCCGTCACCTCCGACGCCTGTGTGCAGGCGCAGGAGAGGGATGGCGAGGCCGTCGCCATCCGTACCCCCGCGCGCCCCGCGCTATATGCCTGAGGTGATCCGATGCGCTTTGCCATGAACCATATCGCAGCGCCGAAACTCGCGCTGCCCGACTTCTTCGCCATGGCACGCCGGCTTGGCGCGACCGAGGTGGAGATCCGCAACGATCTGCCAGATGTCCTGGGCAGCTGGAAGCCCGCCGACGTGAAGGCGGCGGCCGAGGCGGCCGGCGTCACGATCCTGTCGATCAACGCGCTCTACCCCTTCAACGTCTGGAAGGGCGACCTGCCGGCGCGGGCCGAGAAGATGGCCGACTACGCCGCCGCCTGCGGTGCCCGGGCGCTGGTGATGTGCCCGCTCAACGACGGCACGCCCGTTGGCCATTCGGCGGTCGTGGCGGCGCTCGAGGCCATGGCGCCGATCCTGCGCGACCGGGGCGTGATGGGGCTTGTGGAGCCCCTGGGCTTTCCCGTCTCGTCGCTCAGGACCAAGCGCGAGGCAATCGCCGCAATCGAAGAGGCGGCGGGCTGGGACGTCTACCGGCTTCTTCACGACACCTTCCATCACCACCTTGCGGGCGAGACGGAGTTCTACCCGCGCCGCACGGCGCTCGTGCACATCTCGGGGGTGACCGATCCGGCGATCGCCGTGAAGGACATGCTCGACGCGCACCGGGTGCTCGTCGATGCCAGTGATCGTCTGGAGAACATCGCGCAAATCAGGGCGCTTCTCGCGGCAGGCTACGAGGGCCCCATCAGCTTCGAGCCCTTCGCGGCCGAGGTCCACGACTTGCCTGACCCCGAGGCGGCGCTGCGCGAGAGTATCGGCTTCGTGAGGGGCGCGGTCTGAGCCATCCGGGCGGGGGCGGCGGTGTCTCCCCGGCGCCCCCACCGAGGTATTTGGGGCAAGATGAAGGAAGCGGGAATGAAGACTTATGACCTCATCACGATCGGCCGGGCGGGGGTGGACCTTTACGGGGCGCAGATCGGCGGGCGGCTGGAGGACATGGGCTCATTCCGGAAGTATATCGGCGGGTCCCCGACGAACATCGCCTGCGGGACAGCGCGGCTGGGGTTGAAGTCGGCGCTGATCACGCGGGTGGGCGACGAGCATATGGGCCGATTCATCCGCGAGCAGCTGGAGCGCGAGGGCGTGGACGTGCGGGGGGTGAAGACCGACCCGGAGCGGCTGACGGCGCTGGTCATCCTCGGCATCCGCGACGAGGAGCAGTTTCCGCTGATCTTCTACCGCGAGAACTGCGCCGACATGGCGCTGTCGGAGGAGGACATCGACGAGGGGTTCATCGCCGAGGCGCGGTCGGTGCTGGCAACCGGTACGCACCTTTCCCATCCGCGGACCGAGGCGGCGGTCGTGAAGGCACTGAATCTCGCCCGCAAGCACGGGGCGAAGACGGCCCTGGATATCGACTACCGCCCCAATCTCTGGGGCGTGGCGGGGCATGGCGCGGGCGAGAGCCGCTTCGTGGAAAGCGCCAAGGTCACCGCGAAGCTGCAATCGACGTTGCATCTTTTCGACCTCATCGTCGGCACGGAGGAGGAGTTTCACATCGCCGGCGGCTCGACCGATACAGTGGCTGCGCTGCGGGCGGTGCGGGCCGTGACTGCGGCAACGCTTGTCTGCAAGCGCGGCGCGAAGGGTGCCGTTGCCTTCGAGGGGCCGATCCCCGAGAGCCTCGACTCGGGAGAGGCGGGGCCGGGATTCCCGATCGAGGTCTTCAACGTGCTCGGCGCCGGCGACGGGTTCTTCTCGGGGTTGATGAAGGGCTGGCTCGACGGCGAGACCTGGCCGCGCGCGCTCGAATACGCCAATGCCTGCGGCGCCTTCGCGGTTTCGCGGCACGGCTGCACGCCGGCCTATCCGAGCCTGGAGGAGCTGAGGTTCTTCCTGACGCGCGGCATCGTGCGGCCCGATCTGAGAAACGACGCGGAGCTGGAGCAGATCCACTGGTCCACCAACCGCAAGGGCGACTGGTCGAGCCTCAGGACCTTCGCCTTCGACCATCGCGCGCAGCTTGAGGAGATGGCAGGATACTCGGCCCGGAAGGGCGCCGCGTTCAAGGAGCTCTGCCTGAAGGCGACGCTGCGCGTGGCCGGCGGACGGCCGGGTTACGGCATCCTTTGCGACAGCCGGATCGGCCGGCGGGCGCTCCATGCCGCCTCCGGCAGCGGACTCTGGATCGGACGGCCCTGCGAATGGCCTGGCTCGCGGCCGCTCAGGCTCGAGCCCGAGCTTGGCCCCGATTGCGGCGGACTGGAGGAATGGGCCCGCGAGAATGTGGTGAAGGTGCTGTGCTTCTGCCATCCCGACGACACGGCCGCGGTCCGGGCCGAGCAGGAGGCGACGGTGAAGCGGCTCTTCGCGGCGGCGCGGCGTAACGGGCTCGAGTTCCTGCTGGAGGTCATCCCCTCCAAGGTCGCGCCGGTGGGCGACACCACGACGGCGACGCTGATCCGCCAGTTCTATGCGGCGGGAGTCTTCCCCGACTGGTGGAAACTCGAACCGATGAGGACGAAGGCGGCCTGGGAGAATGCCATCGCCGCCATCCGGGAACATGACCGCTACACCCGGGGAATCGTCGTCCTCGGGCTCGATGCGCCGGAGGCGGAACTCGCCGCCTCGTTCGAGGTGGCGGCGGGGTTCGATCTGGTGAAGGGCTTTGCCGTCGGCCGCACGATCTTCGGCGACGTGGCGCGGGGCTGGATGGCGGGCGATCTGGCCGATGCCGAGGCCGTGGCAGAAATGGCCCGGCGATACGCGCGGCTCTGCGATATCTGGGACAGGGCGCGGGCCGCCGCGCGGGAGAAGGCAGCATGAGCATGTTCAGCAGAAGCAGCAACCGGTTCCGGGGTTCGAACCTGCGGGGGAAGGCAGAATGAGCGGGACGGTGAGACTGACGGCGGCGCAGGCGATGGTGCGCTGGCTCTCGGTGCAGATGACGGAAGAGGGGACGCGCTTCATCGAGGGTGTATGGGCGATCTTCGGACATGGCAACGTGGCGGGGATCGGAGAGGCGCTGCACGGGATCGGCGCGGCACTACCGACCTGGCGGGGCCAGAACGAGCAGACCATGGCCCACGCAGCCATCGCCTATGCCAAGACGCTCAGGCGGCGGCGGGCGCAGGCGGTGACCTCATCGATCGGGCCGGGGGCCACCAACATGGTGACGGCGGCGGCGCTGGCGCACGTCAACCGGCTGCCCGTGCTCTTCATTCCGGGCGATGTCTTCGCCAACCGCCGGCCGGACCCCGTGTTGCAGCAGATCGAGGACTTCGACGATGGCACGGTCAGCGCCAACGACTGCTTCAGGCCGGTCGTGCGCTACTTTGACCGGATCGCCCGGCCCGAGCATCTTCTGACCTGCCTGCCGCGGGCGCTGGCGGTGATGACCGATCCGGCGAACTGCGGGCCGGTCTGCCTCGCCTTCTGCCAGGACGTGCAGGCGGAGGCCTACGACTACCCCGAGAGCTTCTTTTCGCCTAGGGTCTGGCGCATCCGCCGGCCGGAGCCGGACCCGCGCGAGGTTGCGGACCTGGCGGCGCTGATCCGCGCCGCGAAGACACCGGTGATCGTCTCGGGCGGGGGGGTGATCTATTCCGGGGCGGAGGCCGATCTCGCGGCCTTTGCCAAGGCGCACAACATCCCCTTGGTGGAAACCCAGGCGGGCAAGGGCGCGACGGGATGGGACAATCCCATGAACTTCGGCTCGCCCGGAGTCACGGGGTCCGACTGCGCCAACGCGCTCTGCGCGCGGGCCGATCTGGTGATCGGCGTCGGCACCCGGTTCCAGGACTTCACCACGGGAAGCTGGACCGTGTTCGGCAACCCGGAGCGGCGACTCGTCTCGGTCAACCTCGCGGGCTACGACGCGACGAAGCATGGCGCCGTGCCCTGCGTGGGGGACGCCAAGGTGGTGCTCGCCAGGCTTTCCGCCGCACTCGGATCGCACAAGGCGCCTGCCTTCGACCAAGACGCGCGGCTTGCTTGGCACGAGGCGGTGCGGCGCGTGACGGCGGCGCCCGAGGGCGAGACGAATGCCTTGCCCACCGATGCCCAGGTCATCGGCGCGGTGCAGCGGATGGCGACGAAGGACACGCTCGTGATGTGCGCGGCCGGCACCATGCCCGGTGCGCTGCAAGTCCTCTGGCAGGCGGCGGCAGGCGGCTACCACATGGAATACGGCTATTCGTGCATGGGCTACGAGGTCGCCGGTGCAATGGGCATCAAGCTCGCCGCGCCCGCGAAGGAAGTCGTCTGCTTCGTCGGCGACGGCAGCTACATGATGGCGAATTCGGAGCTTGCGACGGCGGTGATGCGGCGCGTGCCCTTCACCGTGGTCCTGACCGACAACCGCGGCTATGGCTGCATCAACCGGTTGCAGCAGGAATGCGGCGGGGCCGAGTTCAACAACATGTACAAGGACAGCAACGTCGAGGTGCAGCCCGAGATCGACTTCGTCTCCCATGCGCGGGCGATGGGTGCCCACGCGGAAAAGGCCGCGACCATCGCCGAACTTGAGGCGCGGATCGTCGCCGCGCGGGGCCGCGACATCCCCACAGTCATCGTCATCGACACCGACGCGGTGTCTGGCACCGGCGCGGGCGGACACTGGTGGGACGTGGCCGTGCCCGAGGCTGGCGGACCGGAGCGGCTGGAGCGGGCCCGGGCGAAGTACACCGCGCAGGTCAGGCGGCAGAACGTCGTGAACTGAGGCGGGGTGCGGAGGCGGGGCCCCCGGACGCCGGCGTTTTCGGGCCAGGAGGAGATTCTGGCCCCCGAAAAGAGAGAGACAGAGAGATGATCCTTTACGGCACCAACCCCATCGCCTGGTCGAACGACGACGACTGGTCGATCGGCGACCAGTTCACGCTCGACGACTGCCTGTCCGATTGCCGGAAAATCGGCTTCGACGGGATCGAGAAAGGCCACAAGATGCCCGACGACGGCGCGGCCCTGAAGGCCGCGCTTGGCGCCTACGGACTCCGGTTCGCGGCAGGCTGGTTCTCCACGAACCTTCTCGTCAACGACATCGAGACGGAGAAGGCGCGGCTCAAGGAATGGATCGACTTCACCAAGGCCGCGGGCGGCGATCACATCAACGCCTGCGAGTGCTCCAATACCGTCCACGGCAACGACAAGGTTGCGGTGAACGACCGGCCGATCCTGTCGGAGGCCGACTGGGACAGGTTCTCGCGCGGCTACGAGGCGCTTTCCAAGTTCGCGCATGATCATGGTGTGAAGATGGGCTACCATCACCACATGGGGACGATCATTGAAAGTGCTGCCGACATCGACCGGTTCATGGCGATGGCGGGCCCCTATACGCGGCTCCTGCTCGACACCGGGCACTGCACCTTCGGCGGTGCCGACCCGGCTGAGGTGGCGCGCAGGTACATGGACCGCGTCACCCATATCCACGCCAAGAACGTCCGGCCGGACATCGCCCGCGAGGTACGGGAAAAGGGGCTCTCCTTCCTCGAAGGGGTGCGCCGCGGGGCCTTCACCGTGCCGGGCGACCCCGAGGGTTGCGTCGCCTTCGAGCCGGTGCTGAAGATCGCGGCCGAGCACGGCTATCAGGGCTGGCTGGTGATCGAGGCAGAGCAGGACAGCGCCGTGCGCAATCCGTTCCACTACCAGGACATGGGCTTCAGGGCGCTGAGGCGGATGGCGCGCGAGGCGGGGCTCGACCGGGCGGAGGCCGCCTGACGCGATGGGGCGGGGCCTATACGACCTTGACCATCCCTGGTTCCGGCCGCTCTGGCGGCGCGTCCTCGTCGCCGGGACCGCGCTCGGCTGGGGTGTATTCGAGCTTGCGCAGGGCAGTCCGGGCTTCGCGCTTCTCTTCCTCGCGCTCGGCGCCTATGCGGCCTGGCGCCTCTTCGTGACGTTCAA
>NZ_JAYRTX010000020.1:0-35915 GCF_041919395.1 Albidovulum sp. | reverse complement strand
CGCCGCGATCGACAATGCGCTCGCCGACACCCGGCGCGGCGGCGCGGCGCTGACGCTCCCGCGTGCGGCACAGGCGCCGGGCGACTTCATCGGCTCGTCCGCGCCGATGGCCGAGGTCTACGCCAAGATCCGTTCCGTCGCCCGCTCCATGGCGACGGTCTTCATCACCGGCGAAAGCGGTACCGGCAAGGAGCTTTGCGCCCAGGCGGTACACGATCTGTCGAATCGCGCCGGCGCGCCCTTCGTGCCGCTCAACTGCGGGGCCATCCCGACGGAACTGCTGGAATCCGAGGTCTTCGGCCATGTGAAGGGGGCCTTCACCGGGGCTATTGCCGACAAGCCCGGCGCGGCGGCGGCAGCCGACGGCGGCACGCTCTTTCTCGACGAGATCTGCGAGTTGGACCTGAACCTTCAGACCAAGCTCCTGCGGTTCCTGCAAACATCCACGATCCAGCCCGTCGGCGCCACCCGTTCGCGCAAGGTCAATGTCCGCATCGTCTGCGCGACGAACCGCGATCCCTTGCAGGAGGTCCGCCGTGGCCGCTTCCGGGAGGACCTCTACTACCGGCTCCACGTCGTCCCGATCCACATGCCGCCCCTGCGCGACCGCGGCGCGGACGTGGTGACGCTCGCCGAGGCCGCGCTCGCGCGCTTCGCCCGGGAGGAGGGGCGGCAGTTCCAGAGCCTCGACCCCGATGTGAAGGCGCTCTTCCAGCGGCTCGGCTGGCCGGGCAACGTCCGCCAGCTTCTCAACGTCATGCGCCATGTCGTCGTGCTCAACGACGGGCCGGCCGTGACCCGTGCGATGCTGCCCGCCGAACTCCTTTCCGGTCCGGAAGCGCCCCGGCGCACCGCCCCAGTGCCGCAGAAGTCGGACCTTCCCCTCGACGGGCTCATCGGCCGCACCCTGGCCGAGATCGAGCGGCTGGTGATCGAGGAGACGATCCTCCGCCACGACGGCTCCGTGCCGAAGGCGGCGCGGATGCTCGATGTCTCGCCCTCGACGCTCTACCGAAAGATGGAAGCCTGGAAGACCAGGGCCTGACCCATCACACGAATTGCTCGCGCGTCAGCCGCTCCTCGAGCCCATGGCCCGGATCGAAGAGGATGCGGTGGCGGATCGACGTTTCGGAACGGATCTCGACCGAAACCACGTCCCGCACCGACTTACCGTCGGCATCCGCCATCACCGGGCGCTTGGCAGCCTCCAGAACGTCGAAGCGCACATGCGCCGACTTCGGCAGGATCGCGCCCCGCCAGCGGCGCGGACGGAAGGCGGCCATCGGCGTCAGCGCAAGCACCTCGGCGCCGATGGGCAGGATCGGCCCATGGGCCGAATAGTTGTAGGCCGTCGATCCGGCCGGCGTTGAGACCAGCGCCCCGTCGCAGACGAGCTCCTCCATCCGCACCTTGCCGTCGATGGTGATCTTCAGCTTCGCCGCCTGGGGACCGGCCCGCAGGAGGGAGACCTCGTTGATCGCGAGTGCCTCGTGCACCCGGCCATCGGTCGTGACCGCCCGCATGGCAAGCGGGTTGATGACCTCTTCCGCGGCCGCTTCGAGGCGCTCGATCAGCCCCTCCTCGGCGTATTCGTTCATGAGAAAGCCGATGGTGCCGCAGTTCATGCCGTAGACCGGCAGGTTCCGGGCCTGCGTGCCGTGCAGCGTGTTCAGCATGAAGCCGTCGCCGCCCAGCGCCACGATCACCCCGGCCTCGTCGAGCGGCACGGCCCCGTAGGCGGCGCCGAGCTTGACGAGCGCCTCCTGCGCGATCTCGCTGTCGCTCGCCAGAAACGCGATCTTGCTTGCCGCCCGCACCGCACTCCTCCGGCTGCCCGGCCCTTTGTCCCTCGCGCCGCGCGCCTTGACAAGCCCGTCACGCGTGCTGCGGAAGGGACGAAAATGCGTCGAACGGAGGAACCTGCTTCGCGCAGATGCGAATTCCTGTCGCATTCTTCCTTTCCGCAGGCCCCCCGCTCGGCTAAAGAGCCTAACGCACGTCCGGCCTCAGGAGATCGCTCATGTCCGCCACCCGCGATACCGGGTTCTTCACCGAAAGCCTCGCCTCGCGCGACCCCGAAGTCTTCAAGTCCGTCAGCGACGAGCTTGGACGCCAGCGCGACGAGATCGAACTCATCGCATCCGAGAACATCGTCTCGCTCGCGGTGCTGCAGGCGCAGGGCTCGGTCATGACGAACAAGTACGCCGAGGGCTACCCCGGCAAGCGCTACTACGGCGGCTGCCAGTTCGTCGACGTGGCCGAGACGCTGGCGATCGAGCGGGCGAAAAAGCTCTTTGGCTGCGCCTACGCCAACGTCCAGCCCAACTCCGGCAGCCAGATGAACCAGGCGGTGTTCCTCGCACTCCTGAAACCCGGCGAAACCTTCATGGGACTCGACCTCAACTCCGGCGGCCACCTGACCCACGGCTCGCCGGTGAACATGTCTGGCAAGTGGTTCAACGTCGTCTCCTACGGCGTGCGCCAGCAGGATCAGCGCCTCGACATGGATGCGGTCCGCGAAAAGGCGCGCGCGGCGAAGCCGAAGCTGATCATCGCCGGCGGCACCGCCTATTCGCGCGTCTGGGACTGGGCCGCGTTCCGCGAGATCGCCGACGAGGTGGGAGCCTATCTCATGGTCGACATGGCCCATATCGCCGGCCTCGTCGCCGGTGGCCAGCATCCCTCGCCCCTTCCTCATGCCCATGTCGTCACCACGACCACGCACAAGTCCCTGCGCGGCCCGCGCGGCGGCATGATCCTGACGAACGACGAGGACATCGCCAAGAAGGTGAACGCCGCCGTCTTTCCCGGCCTTCAGGGCGGGCCGCTCATGCACGTCATCGCCGCGAAAGCGGTGGCCTTCGGCGAGGCGCTGCGCCCGGAGTTCCAGTCCTATGCCGCGCAGATCGTCAAGAACGCCAGGGCCATGGCCGACGAACTGATGAAGGGCGGCATCGACATCGTCTCGGGCGGGACCGACAACCACCTGATGCTCGCCGACCTGCGGCCCAAGAAGGTGACCGGCAAGGCGACCGAGGCGGCCCTTGGCCGCGCCCACATCACCTGCAACAAGAACGGTGTTCCCTTCGACCCGGAGAAGCCTTTCGTGACCTCCGGCATCCGTCTCGGCACGCCTGCGGGCACCACCCGCGGGTTCGCGGAGCCCGAGTTTCGCCAGATCGCCCGGCTCATCGTCGAGGTGGTGGACGGGCTTGCCGCGAACGGCGACGAGGGCAATGCTGCGGCCGAGGCCAAGGTCCGCGCCGAGGTCAAGGCGCTCTGCGCCCGCTTCCCGCTCTATCCGGGCATGTGAGACGTCCCGCGCCGGACGCCGGATGCCTCCGGTGGCCGGTGCCATTCGCCCGCGCGGTCAGATGAAGCCGCGCCAGAGCAGGAGCGCCAGTACCAGCACCGCCGTCGCGGCGATGCCGGTGGCAAAGCCAGTCAGTATTTCCAGCACGATCGCCCTGCGCCGGGCCGAGCGGCCGAGCGGCTTGAGGTATCGAACGCAGGCATCGTAGGCGTCGGCGACGCGCTGGTGATCGAGCTGCATCTGCAGCCGCGGCACCGCCGCCTGTTCGGCCGACCGCGCCAGGAACTCCGCCTCGCGCCGCACCTTGCGGGGCAGGAACCGGCCACCGCGGCGGAGCTTGTCGCCAAGCCCCTGGCCGCGGACGCGCAGCCGCGCCTCCATCAGTTCGGCCACCCGGCCTGCCATCTGCTGAACACTGACGCCGCTCATGATACCCCCGCCAACCGAGGATACTGCGGCGCGGCGCCTGTCGCAACGTCACTGGAAGCCCGCGCGTGGCCACGCTAGACAGGCGCATGCTCAGCCATACCGACATCGGCGCGGCCGGCCGCCTGCCGCCCCTTCTCATCGTCCACGGCCTCTTCGGGTCCGCCCGGAACTGGGGGGCCATCGCCAAACGCCTTTCGGACGACCGCCGCGTCGTCAGCGTGGACATGCGCAACCACGGCTCCAGCTTCCGGGCCGAGAGCCAGTCCTATCCCGACATGGCCGGCGACCTCGCCGAAGTCATCGAGACCCTCGGCGCACCGATGGACGTGCTCGGCCATTCGATGGGCGGCAAGGCGGCGATGCAACTGGCGCTGACGCACGGCGAACTGATCGACCGGCTCGTCGTCGCCGACATCGCCCCCGTGGCCTACGGCCACAGCCAGTCCCACCTCGTCCGCGCCATGCGCGGGCTCGACCTCCGGGACCTTTCCGCAAGGTCCGAGGCCGACCGCCGCCTTGCCGCGGCCGTCGGGGACGCAGGGGTGCGGGCCTTCCTTCTCCAGTCGCTCGACCTCAAGGCCGACACGCCCGTCTGGCGGCTGAACCTCGACGTGCTGGAGCGCGAGATGGACAGGATCACCGGCTGGCCCGGCACCGAGGGACGCTTCGAGGGACCGGCGCTCTTTCTCGCCGGAGCCCTGTCCGACTATGTCCGGCCGGAACACAGGGAGAGGATCAAGCACCTCTTTCCAAACGCGAAATTCGCCAGGATTCCCGGCGCGGGGCACTGGCTACATGCCGAACGCCCGCGGGAGTTCGAGGCGGCGCTGCGAACCTTCCTGGAACGCCCCTCAGGCGGCTGACAGGTTCTTCGCGACAATCCAGGCGACCGGGACAGCGACCAGAAACCCGGCAATGGCGGCGACGATGATGCTCTTGAAATCGAAGAGATTCATCGTCAGTGCCGCGACGATGGCTGAGCCCGCGAGCGTGGCTCCGGCGAGCGTGTAGATGATGAGGAAGAGACGGAACATCGGCGTGATCCTTCGCATCGCGCGCGTTTTCCGTTTCCTTATATAGGGTTACGGGAGGTCTTGCCTTGATCTGGATCATTCCCGGCAGTCGAGCGCGAACCTTGCGACGCCGGTGTCGCCGGGAATCTTCGTCGTCATGGAGTTGGGGATGACGCGGCAGCCCGTCGCCGCCTCCGCCGCCTCGGACATGAGCGCCGGGACGCGGGCGCGGGCGGCTCGGGAGAGATAGCCCATCCGCACCACCTCCACCTCGCTGCCGGTTTGAAAGACAACGAAATCGAGGCCCCCGCGCGAAACCTCCGAGCGGACGGACCCGAACATGTCGGGGGCGGGCGTGGCGCCGCAGGCGGCGAGGAGAAGGAGGGCGGGAACCAAGCGCATGGCGCGATCCTCGGCGGTCGGGGTTAACGGGACGTTAACGCCGCTCGGCGTTCAACCCGCGTCGGTTTCCGGCAGGTTTTCCGTCGAGCATCCGTCGCGACAGCGCCACGCCGCCGGCACGGGCCCACGCTCGGAACCCCGGTCTTGAAAGCGGCGTTGGGTCGCGACACTATCGACACGACGCATGACCCGGAGTTGCCCATGATCCGCCTGACCCTCCCCCTCCTCGCACTCCTGATGCTCGCCGCCTGCGAGACGGTGAAGGGTGCGGGCCGCGACCTGCAATCGGCCGGCGCGGCCATCAGCACCGAGGCGGCCGAGGCGCAATCGTCGATGTGACGGGACCGGCTCAGCCGCCGGTGCGCCGCGCCGCAGCCACGGCCGAGGTGCCGATCACGGCGCCGGGCGTGCCCGAGGGCACGAAAAGCGCCGCCGGAACCTCGGGGCGAAACGCCTTCTTCGGGTTCTGCCCTGCCCAGAGCGCATAGGCGCAGACCACCACGGCCACGATAAAGAGAAGCCGATCCATCCGAAACCTCCCCTCCGAGAGACTGCTTCCGGGCGGGGAGTATGGCGGCCGAATGGGGCGGTTTTTGGACGGGGCGTCCGGCGCGGGACAATCCGGCCCGCGCCGGGCGTGGCCCTTCAGGTCGGCCCCCCGGTTCGGGCCCTTCAGCTCGGTGCGGCGTATTTCATCGCGATGGCGCCCGCGGCATTTTGCGCCTCGAGGAACTCGGCCGAGGTGAAGCACTGCACGGTCTTTAGGCCCGTAACCGCACCGGATGCGCCGGCGACCATCAGCGCCGCCAGCATCTTGGTCATGTCGCTAGACGTGACCCGCATGATGAAATCGGTCTCGCCGGTGGTCAGGAAATAGCTCTCGAGCTTGCCGCCGGCCGCCGCGATCAGGGCCGCTGTCGCCTTTTCGCGGTCGCTCGGATGGGCGATCATGCCCTTCATCGCGGCGGACGTGTAGCTGCCGGTGACGATGTATTGTGCCATTTCAAGGTCCCTTCCTGGCAGGCGCACGATCCCCGGCCCGCGGAAGTGCAGGCCGATCCCCGGAGCCCCACCCGAGGCGGAGTGTAGCATGGAACCGGACGGCGGGGGAGGCTGCTGCCGGGACGGCGCGCTCAGGGGGTGACCGGCTCGGCCAGAAGGCCCGCGACGATGCCGTCGAGCACGCATTCGGCCTCGGCCGGGTCGAAATCGGTGCCGTAGCGCTTGCGCACACCCATGTCGGAGAGAAGATGGTAGCGCGCCGCCGTCACCCCGTGCCGGGCGAGGCAGTTCTTCACGCAGGCGAGCGCGCAACCGTCGAGCGCGACGATCGGGCGGCCGGATTTGGCGATGCGAACGAGCTTCGGCACGTCGCCGCCGACCCCGGCGATGCAGGACATCTCTGCCAGCCCCCGGCGGTCGAGCTGGATGGCGACATGGTTGGCCATCTGCGCGGCGCTGGAACAGCCCGAGCAGGAATAGACGAGCGGCAGGTCGGCGCGCGATGCCATCTGGGGCCCCTCCGGGTCGCATCGGGTCTTCGGACCTTTTGCCGCAGCGGCGGCATGGCGTCGACGGCGCGGATTGTCGCGGGGCAGCGGGGGCCGGCACCACGCCGGACGCCGCCGCCCTCTCCCTTCCCCCCCAGGGGGGGGCGGAACGCGCGTTGCGGCCGGTTGGGTGGTGATGCAGTCATCCGGCGCGTTTCCGTCCCAGGGCACAGTAAATGTCACGGGCGGGCGCTCGGCGTCGGGCGCGGGGGCGCCCGTTGCAAAGAGGGCGCCCATCGCCCAGACTTCCCCGCGCCCTTCGCAAAGGAGTCCCCCAATGCCCACCGTCACCGCCGGCTGCCTCTGCGGCGCGGTCCGGCTCACCGCAACGGGCGCGCCCTGGCGCGTCGGCCTCTGCCATTGCCTCGACTGCCGCAAGCACCACGGCGCGCTCTTCCACGCCTCGGCCATCTTCCCCGACACCGCAGTGAGCGTGACCGGCGAGACGCGCGCGTTCCGGGGCCGGCACTTCTGCCCGCTCTGCGGCTCGCCCGTCTTCGGCCGTTCGGGCGACGAGGTGGAGGTGAACCTCGGCAGCCTCGACGCGCCCGACCGGTTCACGCCCACCTACGAGCTATGGACCGTCCGCCGCGAAGGCTGGCTGCCGCCCTTCCCGCTCCGCCACAGCTACAGGCACAACCGCGAGAACACGGGCCGGACGGAGGACTAGGCGGCGGTCCGACGGCGGCGTCAAGCGTTCGGCGTCTCAGCGCTGAAGGGTCTGCAGGTAGTTGGCGAGGGCAACAAGGTTCGCCGGGGTCGGCGTCGCCACCCCGTCGCCCGCGTCATAGAGGACGACCGGGCCCTCCTGCAGCACGACCCCAAGTTCCGGCATGACCGAGGCCCGGTCGCCACGGCGGGTATAGCCGTCGATCACCGACATGACCCGCGTCGTCGGGAACGTGCCGCCGTTGCGCGCGGCGATCCCGGTGAGGTCGGCGGGCGCACGATCGAGCCCTGCGGCGGCCGGCCCGTCCCCCCGCCCCGAGGCACCGTGGCACGAGAGGCAGTAGTCCTGGTAGAGCGCCCGGCCCGAGACCTGGCGCTCAGGTGCGCAGGCGGCAAGCGCCAGCGCAGCGAGAAGGACGGTGCCTGTCCGGGTCATTCCTGCCTCCCTGGGTGTTTCCTGCACTTTGCCCGCCGCCGCCGGGGGCCGCAACCCGGTCATTCCGCGACCTGAATCGCGGCGAGGTAGTCCGTCAGCGCCAGCACCCGCGCCGAGGTGATCACGGGCGTCCCGTCCGGCGCATCTGCGGCCGCGGTATCCTCGGCGAAGAGCGCGCCGAAGAGCGGCATCGGCCCGCCGTGCCCCCTGAGCCCGGTGCGCCCGTCGATCAGGTGCACGACCTTCAGCCAGGGGAATTCGCCCCCGTTCCGCGCCGCGATCCTGGTAAGATCCGGCACCGGGATGCTGATGAGGTCGGCCATCGGCCCGTCGCCCTTCGCCTCTGCCCCGTGACAGGCGGCGCAGGCCCCTGCGAAGGTCGTCCGGCCGAGTTCCAAGTCTGCGGCGGCGGCATGAGACGCTGCGAGCGTGAAGAGCGACAGGGCAAGAGCGGCGGTTTTCGGCATCTTCGGTCTCCATTTGCGCTGCGATCCTCCGCCGGAACGGGGCGTGGCGCCTTGATCCGGATCAGAGGCGCGGGTCACGGGTTCGGCCCCGCGTCGAGCCGCACCACCCGGTCCATCCGTGCCGCGAGTTCCAGATTGTGCGTGGCGATCAGCGCGGCAAGTCCTGTCCCGCGGACAAGCTCCATGAGCACGCCGAACACCTGATCGGCGGTCGCGGGGTCAAGGTTCCCCGTCGGCTCGTCCGCCAGAAGGAGCTTCGGCGCATTGGCGAGCGCGCGGCAGAACGCCACCCGCTGCTGTTCGCCGCCCGAGAGCGCGGCCGGACGGTGGTCCGCCCGCCCGGCAACGCCGACGCGGGCCAGAAGCTCCCGTCCGCGCGCCTCCGCCGCGGCCTTCGGCACGGCATTTGCAAGCTGCGGCAGGACGGTGTTTTCAAGCGCCGTGAACTCCGGCAGGAGGTGGTGGAACTGGTAGACGAAGCCCACCTCGCCCCGCCGCGCCTCGGTCCGCACCCGGTCCGGGAGGCCGGTCATCTGCCGCCCGGCGATGGTGACCGTGCCTTCGTCGGCAGTGTCGAGCAGTCCCGCGATATGGAGAAGCGTGGACTTCCCCGCGCCGGAGGGCGCCACCAGCGCCACCACCTCGCCCCGCGCCACCGTGAGGTCGAGCCCCGAAAGCACCCGCACCTCGCCCGGCGTGCCCTTCAGGTAGGCTTTCGAGATGCCGCGAAGTTCCAGCACCGGCTCACTCATAACGCAGCGCCTCGACAGGGTTCATGCGTGCCGCGCGGCGGGCGGGGAAGATCGTGACGGCGAAGGACAGGACCAGCGACAGCGCCACCGCCCGGCCTACGTCCCAGGCCCTGAGTTCGGCGGGCAGCCGGTAGATGCCGCGGATCGAGGGGTCCCACGCCCCCCCGCCCGTCAGCCAGTTCACGAACGACATGATGCCGTCGATGTTCCAGGCGATGAGACAGCCGAGGATCACGCCCGCAATCGTGCCGAGAACCCCCGTGAAGGCCCCGCAAAGGAAGAACACGCGCAGCACCGAGCCCTCCGTCAGGCCCATCGTCCTCAGGATGCCGATGTCGCGGCCCTTGTTCTTGACCAGCATCACCAGACCCGAGGTGATGTTCATTGCGGCGATCAGGACGAGAACGGAAAGGATCACGAACATCACGTCGTCCTCGATCTTCAGCGCATTCAGGAAGGCGCCGGAGGAATCCCGCCAGGTCCAGAGAAGCGTCCCCTCGCCGCCGGTTTCGAGCAGAGGCAGAGTGTAGTCGTCGATCGCTTCGGGGTCTGCCACGAAGACCTCGATCTCGTCCGCCCCCGCCTCGCGGTTGAAGAAGCTCTGCGCCTCGGCATAGGGCATGTAGATGCGGGTGCGGTCGATATCCCATCGCCCGGCGGTGAAGACATAGACCACCTCGTAGGCATTCACGCGGGGGCTCGTGCCGAAGGCGGTCTTGGCGCCGCTCGGCTGGATCAGCTTCACCCTGTCGCCGACGCCGAGCCCGAGTTCGCGGGCGATGCCCGAACCGATCGCGATTCCCTCGCCGAAGCGGTCGATATCGCCGAGCGATTCCTCCGACCCGGCCACGCGCGGGATCGCCTTCAGGTCTTCGGGCGCGATGCCGTAGACCTCGGCGACGTTCGACCGCTCGTTCGCCGTGACCATCGCCTGGCCACGGATCACCGGCGCGGCGCGGGTAACGCCGGGAATGGTGCGGATGTCGGTGGCGAGCTTGCCCGCATTCACGATCGCCCGCGTCGCCACGCCGTTCTCGTCGAGGTAGGTCGCCCGCGAGACCGCGACATGGGCGTTGGCGCCGAGGATCGTGTCCACGAATTCCGCCCGGAACCCGGCACGGACCGCCATCGTGGCGACAAGCGCCATCACGCCGAGCGTGATGCCGAGGAGGCTGATCCAGGTCATAACGCTGACGCCGCCCTCGGCGCGGCGGGCGCGGAGATAGCGCCAGGCAATCATGAATTCGAAGGGGGAAAAGGGCGCGGTCCGGCCTGCCACGTCTGCTCCTGTTCTGGTTGGCGCGACATTGCGCCGGCGCCTGCGGCGGGTCAAGCCGATGGCCGGCACGCGACGGTCAGCCCGCGATCTTCCGCAGGACCAGACGCGCGGCGTCGAGCGGCGCCTCGCCACCGAACATCCTGACGCCGGCCCAGACACCCTCGATCAGCAGGAAGACCGCCTCGGCAGTCTGCCTCGGCAGGGCGAGACCCTGCGCCCGCGCCCGCCGTTCGAGCTCGTCAAGCACCCGCCGCTTCGCCTCGGCCGCCGCCACATGTGCGGGGTGGCCGGGGTCGGAGAACTCGGCCGCGGTAACCTGAAACGTGCAGCCAAGGCAGCCGTCTGCGGCCGCCAGCGCGATCATCGCCTCGGCATAGGCCAGAAGCGGCCGGGGGCCGTCGTCCTGCGGCGCCGCCGCCGCGGTCAGCGCCTCGGCCCGCTTTACCCAGGCCACGATCAGGTCGTCCTTCGACGGAAAGTGCTTGTAGAACGTGGCCTTCGCCACCCCCGCCTCGGCGATCACCCGGTCCACGCCGACCGCACGGAAGCCCTCGCGGTAAAACAGCGGCCCGGCGGTACTGAGGATGCGCTCGCGTGCCGGCGGCGCCGAGTCCGCCATCTGGGCGCCAGCAAGGGCGGAGTCGCTTGACATGTAGACAGACCTGTCTGTATTCCTCGTCCGCGGATAGACGGACCTGTCTGCCCATACCATGTGGAGGCTACCATGAAAATAGCGATGCTCGGCGGCGGGATGGTCGGACAGACGCTGGCCGGCAAACTGCTCTCGAACGGCCACGAGGTGACCATCGGTATCCGCTCGGCCGCCGCCGCGGAACTGTCAAAGCCGCGGAACTTCGCCGACACGCTGAAGGACTGGCAGGCGCGGACCGGCGGCCACGTCGCGACCTTCGCCGAAGCGGCGGCCGGGGCGGAGCTTGTCTTCAACGCCACCAGCGGCCTCGTCTCGCTTGCCGCGCTCGCGGCCGCCGGTGCGGAGAACCTCGCCGGCAAGATGCTGATCGACGTGGCCAACCCGCTCGATTTCTCCCACGGCATGCCGCCGTTCCTGCCGGCGGCGCTGAGCGAGCGGACCTCGCTCGGCGAGGAGATCCAGAAGGCCTTCCCCGCGGCCCTGGTGGTGAAGGCGTTCAACACCATCTCGGCCCCGGTGATGGTGCAGCCCGCGCTCGTGCCGGGGGTGGAGCTTCTCATCGCCGGCAATTCGGCGGAGGCCAAGGCGCGGGTCGCGGCGCTGGCCCGCGACGAGTTCGGCTGGGCCGGCGTGGTCGATCTCGGTGACATCGCAGGCGCGCGCGGCACCGAGCACCTGATGCCGCTCTGGCTCCGGCTCTTCCTTCAGGGAAACTCGCCCCTCGTCGCGCTCAAGGTGATCCGCGGCTGAGCCCCCCGGGGAAACTCAGCGCCCCGCGTAGATCGCCGCGATCCGGTCCACCGCCGCCTCGGGGCTCATCTCCTCGCTCTCGCCGGTGCGGCGCGAGGTCAGTTCGACCTTGCCCGCCGCCAGCCCGCGCGGCCCGACGGTGATCCGCCAGGGCAGGCCGATCAGGTCCAT
Source organism: Albidovulum sp. (assembly GCF_041919395.1). Lineage (NCBI taxonomy): Bacteria > Pseudomonadati > Pseudomonadota > Alphaproteobacteria > Rhodobacterales > Paracoccaceae > Albidovulum > Albidovulum sp. The sequence continues at coordinate 24,032 of NZ_JAYRTX010000020.1, read as the reverse complement.
GGTGGCGAACTTCGCCCCCGCCCGCTCGTCCCGGTCGTCGTAGAGCGCCTCCAGCCCCTTCGCCTTCAGCGCCGCATAGAGCGCGCCGCAGGCCGCATCCGCCGCCCCGTCGCCCTGCTTGAGGTTGACGATGCCGACAGGGAAGGGCGTGACGCCCTCGGGCCAGATGATGCCCTTTTCGTCGTGGTTGGCCTCGATGATCGCGCCGAGAAGGCGGCTGACGCCGATCCCGTGGGAGCCCATGTGGACCGGCACGCGAGCACCCTCGGGCGTGACCACCGTCGCCCCCATCGGCTCGGAATACTTGGTGCCGAAGTAGAATATCTGCCCCACCTCGATGCCCCGACCGACCTTGCGGTGCGCCTCCGGGATCGCCTCGAAGAGCGCCGGGTCATGCGTCTCGTCGGTGCGCGCATAGAGCGAGGTGAATTCGGCGCAGACCCCGGCGACCTCGTTCCAGTCGTCGTAATCGACTTCGCGGGTGCCGAGCTTCAGCTGTGTCACCCGGTCGTCGTAGAAGACCTCGCTCTCGCCCGTGGAGGCGAGCACCAGGAATTCGTGCGTGTTGTCGCCGCCGATCGGCCCCGAGGCCGCGCGCATCGGGATCGCCGTCAGGCCCATCCGCTCGTAGGTCCTGAGGTAGCTCACCATGTGGCGGTTGTAGGCGTGCAGCGCGGCGTCCTTCGTCAGGTCGAAGTTGTAGCCGTCCTTCATCAGGAACTCGCGCCCCCGCATGACCCCGAAGCGCGGGCGGATCTCGTCGCGGAACTTCCACTGGATGTGGTAGAGCGTCATCGGCAGCGACTTGTAGCTTTCGACATGGGCGCGGAAGATGTCGGTGATCATCTCCTCGTTCGTGGGACCGTAGAGCATGTCGCGCTCGTGCCGGTCGCGGATGCGCAGCATCTCCTGCCCGTAGTCGTCGTAGCGACCGGATTCGCGCCAGAGATCGGCGGGCTGAAGCGTCGGCATCAGAAGCGGGATATGTCCGGCGCGCTGCTGTTCCTGGTGCACGATCTCCTCGATCCGGCGCAGCACCTTGTAGCCCATCGGCAGCCAGGAATAGATGCCCGCCGCCTGCTGCTTGATCATTCCCGCGCGCAGCATGTAGCGGTGCGAGACGATCTGCGCCTCGGCGGGGTTTTCCTTCAGTACGGGGAGGAAATAGCGGGAAAGGCGCATCTGGTCGCGGTCCTCGGATTGGCGTCGCCCCCGGATATGCGAAAGCCCGGCCTCAGGCAAGCCGCGGCCGTGATCCGGCGGCGCCCCGTTCCGGGGCAAACCCTTCCCCTCGCGCCCGTGCCGGGCGCTCGCGACGCCTCCGGCGGGAGTATTTTCCCCACATTGAAAGGAGGGGGCTTTCATTGTGGCGCAAATACTCCCCGCGGAGCGGGCCCGATGGGCCCCGCAAAAGCCCGGGCGTGAAGGATCGCGTGGCGCCCGGCAGGGGCGCCGCCGGCGGATCAGCCGTCGAGGAGCGCGCGGGCGGCGGCGCGGGCCGCGTCGGTGACGTTCTCGCCAGCCAGCATCCGGGCGATCTCGTCCACCCGTTCCGCCGGAGCGAGCGCCGTGACGGTGGAACTTGTCCTGCCATCTTCCACGCGCTTTTCCACGCGCCAGTGGTGGGCGCCCCGCGCGGCGACCTGCGGCGAATGGGTGACGACAAGGATCTGCGCCCCCTCCGCCAGCCGTTCGAGCCTGCGTCCGACGGCGTCGGCCGTGGCGCCGCCCACGCCGCGGTCGATCTCGTCGAAGATCATGGTCACCGGCGAACCGCCCCGTGCGAGGCAGACCTTGAGCGCGAGGAGGAAGCGCGACAGCTCGCCCCCCGAGGCGATCCGGTTCAGCGGCCCTGCCGGCGCACCCGGGTTCGTGGCGACAGTGAACGCCACCTGGTCGGCCCCCTCGGGGCCGGGATCTGCCGGCGTGATCCCCGTGACGAAATGCGCCCGCTCCATCTTCAGCGGAGCAAGCTCGCCGAGGATGGCCGCGTCGAGCCGGGCGGCGGCCGCCGTTCGCGCTGCCGTGAGCCGCGCCGCCTCGGCCGCGTAGCGCGACTCCGCCTCTGCCTGCCGCGCCCGAAGCGACTTGAGGTCCGCCGCACCGCTGTCGAGCAGGCCGAGCTTCGCCCGCATCTCGCTCGTGAAGGCGCCGAGGTCATCGGCCGCCACCCCGTGCTTGCGCGCCGCCGCGCGGATCGCGAAGAGCCGCTCCTCAACGGCTTCGAGCTCGCGCGGGTCGTGGTCGAGCCCTTCGAGCGCGCGCTCGACACCCTGGCTCGCCTCGCCCAGTTCGGTCAGTGCCCGTCCAAGCGCCGCGAGCGGCGCGTCGAGCATCCCCTCCGCCCTCGGCGCGGCCACGTCGAGCCAGCGGACCGCATTGCCCATGAGCCCCTCGGCCCCCTCCGGTCCGAGTGCCTGGTAGGCGCGGGCGACATCCTCGCGGATGCGCGCGGCCGCCTGCATCAGCCGCCGTCGCATGTCGAGTTCCGCCTCCTCGCCCGGCCGGGGGTCGAGCCGGTCGTGTTCCGCGACCACATGGCGCAGGTAATCCTCCTCCGCCCGCATCGCTTCCAGTCGGGCCTCGGCCTCGCCCAGCGCCCGCGCGGCGGCGGCGCGGGCCGCCCATGCGGCTCGGACCGCGCCGAGATCGGCGCCGGCGAAGGCGTCGAGAAGCTGGCGGTGGCCGCGCGGGTTCAGGAGTCCCCGGTCATCCTGCTGGCCGTGAAGCTCGACCAGCGTGTCTGCGAGGGCGCGCAGCACCTCGGCCCCCGCCCTGCGGTCGTTGACGAATGCGGTCTTGCGGCCATCGGCGGCGGCGATGCGCCTCAGCACCAGTTCGTCGTCCAGGGGAAGCCCGGCCTCCGCCAGCACTTCTCGCGCGGGATGATCCGCGGGCAGGTCGAAGACCGCCGTCACCTCGCCCTGCCCCGCGCCCGCGCGCACCAGTTCCGACCGACCGCGCCAACCGAGGACGAAACCGAGACAGTCGAGAAGGATCGACTTGCCCGCCCCTGTCTCGCCGGTCAGCACGTTGAGCCCCGGCCGGAACTGCAGCTCCAGCCTGTCGATGATCAGCATGTCGCGGATGTCGAGCGACCTCAGCATCCTCGCCCCCCGGGGTAGGGTCCGCCTCAGCGCGACCTCACAGCCATTCGCCCCGGATCACCTGGCGGTAGACCTTGGCGAGCCAGCTGTCGCCCCGGGCCTTCGGCTCCAGTCCCTTCGACGTCAGCAGCTGGTAGCTGTCCTGATACCACTCCGTCGACTGGAAGTTGTGACCAAGGATCGCGCCCGCCGTCTGCGCCTCGTCGGTGAAGCCGAGCGAGAGATAGCTTTCCACCAGCCGGTGCAGCGCCTCGGGCGTGTGGCTCGTGGTCTGGAAGTTCTCGACCACGACGCGGAAGCGGTTGATCGCGGCGGTATAGTGCTTGCGCTTGAGGTAGTAGCGCCCGATCTCCATTTCCTTCGCCGCGAGATGGTCGAAGGCGAGGTCGAACTTCAGGATCGAGGACTTGGCGTAGTCGCTGTCGGGATATTCCTCGATCACCGCCCGAAGCGCCTGCAGCGCCTGGTAGGTCAGGCCCTGGTCGCGCCCCACCTCGTCGATCTGGTCGTAGTAGGACAGCGCGAGGAGGTATTTCGCATAGGCTGCGTCCTCCTCTGCGGGATAGGTATCTATGTAGCGCTGCGCGGTGGCGCGGCTCTCTTCGTAATTGCGATCCTTGTGATAGGCGAAGGCCTGCATGATCAGCGCACGCTTGGCCCATTCGGAATAGGGGTAGAGCCGTTCAACCTCGGCGAAATACTTCACCGCGTCCTCGCCCTTGCGCGAGGTCTCAAGCTGGTACTCGCCAAGCTTGTAGATCGCCTCGGCGTCGAGCTGCGTGAGATCGGGCTCGCGGTTGCCGCCGCCGCAGGACACGAGAAACGCCACGAGCGCGAGGCTGCCCAACAGACGCGCCGCTTTCCCGCCCCGAGCCATGCCTGCCTACCCACTTCCTGCTTCACGTTTTTCCGCCCCGGAGAAGCCCCCGGGGCAGCGGTTCGCCTCGTCCTAGCACAGAAAAATCCGGGGCGCAAAACGCCTTTCGCACCCGCCCCGCGCTCAGGCGACGGCGGGAATATCGTCGCGGTTGACGCCCGTTCCGGGCAGGAGCCGGCGGCGCGCGGCATCGCATTCGATCAGCCGGTAGGCCGTGGGATCGGCAAAGAGCGCGCGCAAGAGGCGGTTGGTCATCGCATGGCCCGCGCGGTTGCCGGTGTACCGGCCGAGGATCGGCGCCCCGGCAAGCGCAAGATCGCCCAGCGCGTCGAGCATCTTGTGGCGCACCGGCTCGTCGGCGCGGCGCAGCCCCCCGGGCGACAGCACCCTGTCGCCGTCGAAGACGACGGCGTTCTCGCCCGGATTGCCGCCAAGAGCGAGACCCTGCGCCAGCATCGCCTCCACGTCCGCCTGGCGGCAGAAGGTCCGGCAGTCGGAAAGCTCGCGCAGGAAGGCGCCGTTGGCCATCGACAGCCGCTTCCGCTGGTGGCCGATCGCGGCATCGGCGAAGTCGATCTCGAAGTCGATCTCCAGCGTCTCCGCAGGCTCCAGCCGCGCCAGGGCCGGCCCCTCGCGGACTTCGACCGGCTTCAGGATTTCGAAGCAGCGCAGCGGCGCGGCGAGATCGCGCACCCCACGGGCGAGGAAGGCCGCCGCGAAGGGCGCCGAGGAGCCGTCGAGAATCGGCACTTCCGGCCCGTCGATCTCGATCAGAGCGTTGTGGATGCCGCAGCCCGACAGCGCCGCCATAAGATGCTCGATGGTGGAGACCTTCACGCCCTGGGCGTTGCTGACCTCGGTGCAGAGCTTCGCATTCTCCACCGCCGACCAGTGCGCCTGCACCATCGGGTCGCGGCCGATCACGTCGGTGCGGCGGAACCAGATGCCGTACTCGGCCGATGCGGGAAGCACCGTCATGCGGGCCCGGAGCCCGGAATGAAGGCCCGTCCCGCTGAAGGTTACCGCCGATCTGATCGTCGTCTGCACGCTTGCCTCGTTTCCCGACAGGGGGATCCTTTCGTCAGCGTTGAGGTAATCGCGGCCCCGGGCAAGCTCAACTCACTCTTTGCAACGGAATGTAACATTGGGACGAATGGGCGGTAACAGCGCGCCACGGCGCAGGTGCATGTCCGCCAATTCCCTGATCCCAAATGGAAAAGGGCCGGATCGCTCCGGCCCTTCAAGTCGATGTGCGCTTCCTTCAGTTGGCCTGGCGGCGCAGGAAGGCCGGAATCTCGATCCGCTCCTGATCGGGGTCGAGATCGGGTTCCTCCTCGTAGGCGGCCGAAACGCGGGGCTGCGCGCGCAAGGCCGGGGCCGTCCGCTCCGGCTCGGGCGCGCCGTGCCCGGCCATCCGGTTGAGAAGCGTGTTGATGCCGAAGCGCGGTTTTTCCGCGGCCGGTGCTGCGGCGGGCCGGGCGGCCGCTTGCGGCGCCGGCTGGGAGGCCGCGCGGGCCTGGGCGGCCGGCTGCCGGTTCACCGCCGCCTGAAGCCGCGCCATGGCCTCGGGCGTGGGCGTGCCGGGCGCGCGCGGACGCGGCGCGACGAAACCTTGCGCCTCGTCCTCCACATGCAGGCTCGCCGCCTGGCCGGGCTTCGGCGCCGGGGCCGGGCGATAGGCGGGGGGCGGCAGGTCGTCGCCAGCGAGGTCGGCGTTGAAGAGGTTGCGCTCCTCGTCGTCGTGCGGCTCGATGGCCGAGGCGACGGGCGCCGGCTCCTCGACGACCGTCTGCGCGGCGGGACGGGCCGGCTGCGCGGCCGGCTTCGCCTCCAGCACCATCGCCGGCTGCAGGGGCTCGGCAAGCCGGCGGCGCGGCGCCGGGACCTCGGCCTTGGCCGGGGCCGCGTCGATGCCGGTCGCCACGACCGAGACGCGCATCATGCCTTCCATCGCATCGTCGAGCGTCGAGCCGACGATGATGTTGGCATCGGGGTCCACTTCCTCGCGGATGCGGTTCGCGGCCTCGTCGAGTTCGAAGAGCGTAAGGTCGGTGCCGCCGGTGACGTTGATGAGAACGCCCTTCGCGCCCCTCAGGCTGATTTCGTCCAGAAGCGGGTTGGCGATCGCCTTCTCGGCGGCCTGGATCGCGCGGCTCTCGCCGCTCGCCTCGCCGGTGCCCATCATGGCCTTGCCCATCTCGTCCATCACCGCGCGCACGTCGGCGAAGTCGAGGTTTATGAGGCCGGGACGAACCATCAGGTCGGTCACGCCCTTGACGCCCTGGTAGAGCACGTCGTCGGCCAGCGCGAAGGCTTCGGTGAAGGTGGTCTTCTCGTTGGCCAGCCGGAAGAGGTTCTGGTTCGGGATGATGATCAGCGTATCGACGACCCTCTGCAGCGCCTCGATGCCCTCCTCGGCCTGGCGCATCCGCTTCGAGCCCTCGAACTGGAAGGGCTTGGTGACGACGCCGACGGTCAGAACGCCAAGCTCGCGCGCAGCCTGGGCGATGATCGGCGCCGCGCCGGTGCCCGTGCCGCCGCCCATGCCGGCGGTGATGAAGCACATGTGCGCCCCGGCGAGGTGATCGACGATCTCCTCGATCGTCTCCTCGGCGGCGGCGGCTCCGACGGTCGGCCGGGCCCCCGCACCAAGGCCCTCGGTCACCTTCACACCCATCTGGATGCGCGCCGGCGCGTGGCTCTGGGCCAGCGCCTGGGCGTCGGTGTTCGCGACCACGAACTCCACCCCGTCGAGCTGCTTCTCGATCATGTTGTTGACGGCATTGCCGCCGGCACCACCCACCCCGAACACGGTAATCCGCGGCTTCAGGTCCTCCCGCTCCGTCATCGTCAAATTCAATGCCATTGTTTCCGCCTGTCGTGTCCCCGGCCCAATGTCGGCCACCTTTTCCGCATTGCCGCGATTTTACTGAGACTTTTCTTCAAGGTCACGCGAAAAACTCGAAAACACCACAAAATCTGGGGGGTTCCTGATGCCTCTCAGCGGCATTTCGCCGACCTCTCAAGATCGTGTGGTTACCAGTTGTCTTTAAACCATTTCATAGCCCGCCGGAGCGACCGCGCCGGGTAGCGTTCTGCCGGAATCTCGAAGTCCCACCACTCGTCCTGCGGGTGGGCGGCAAAGAGACAAAGACCGACGGTTGAGGAAAACGCCGCCCCCGTCGCCGCCTGCGGCAGGCCCTGGACCCTGAGCGGACGCCCGAGTCGCACGTTCTGGCCGAGGATTCGCGCGGCGAGCCCTTCGAGCCCCGGAATCTGGCTCGCCCCCCCGGTCAGCACGATCTGCTGGCTTGGCAACTGCTCGAAGCCGGCTGCGTCGAGAATGCCGCGCACCTCCTCCAGTATCTCCTCAACCCGCGGCCGCATGATGCCGATGAGTTCCGTGCGCGAGACCTTGCGCCGGTCCTTGTCCCAGTCGCCGCAATCGGCGCCGATCTCGATCATCTCGCGGTCGTCCATGCCGGTGGCCTGCACGCCGCCGTGGATCGTCTTGATCCGCTCGGCGGTGGCCAGAGGCACCCGGAGCCCCTTCGAGATGTCCGAGGTGACATGATCCCCGCCCATGCGGACGCTCTCGGCGAAGATCATGTGCTTCTTGATGAAGATGGAGATGCCGGTGGCGCCGCCGCCCATGTCGATGCAGGCCGCCCCCAGTTCCTGTTCGTCCTCGACAAGGCTCGCGAGGCCCGAGACATAGGCAGAGGAGGCGAGCCCCGCGATCTCCAGATCGCAGCGGCGGATGCAGTAGATGAGGTTCTGCACCGCGGCCGTGTCGATCGTCAGCAGGTGCATGTCGGCCGCCAGCCGGTTGCCCACGTGCCCGCGGGGATCGCCAAGGCCGGACCGGTGGTCGATGGCGAAGTTCACCGGATGGGCATGGAGCGCCTCGCGCCCCGGACCGTAGTCGGGCACCTCGCAGGCGGCGAGGACGCGCGCCACGTCCTGCTCGCTCACCTGCCCGTCGCTGAGCTCGATCTCTCCGGCGAGCCCGTAGCTTCTGGGATGGGCGCCGGCGAAACAGGCGATGACATGGTCGACGCGCGTCTGCGCCATCTTCTGCGCGGCCTGCACCGCCGTCCTGATCGCGCGCTCGGTCTCGGCCATCGCGTCGACCTCGCCGAAGCGCACCCCGCGCGAGCGGGTGGTGGCCGCGCCGATCACCCGGAACTGCGACTGGCCGGCAAGCGCCCCGAGCCCGTCGTCGGCCCCCTCCGCGGCGTTCTCGAACTTCAGGACGAGGCAGGCGATCTTCGACGTGCCGACGTCGAGCACGGCAACCACCCCCCGTTGCAGCGCCGCGCGCCGCATGTTCCGCATCGCCCGCTGGGACTGATAGAGATCGGTCATGGTCCGGATACCTTCATCTCACCCTCGGTTTCACCCGTCGCCGGCGGCGCAAGCCGGAGCGTCGGGCGCATCTCGTTGCGCAGGTCCACGGCCGTGAGGTCGCGGCCCAGCATGTCCTCGGCCTGGTCGAGCGCGATGACGCGCTGGATCGCCGTCACCGGATCGGCCTCGGGCAGCAAGATCCGCTGCTGGCGGTCCAGCACGACGTCCCAGCGCCGCTCGCCCATGCGGACAAGCCCGCGCAGGCGGGCTTGGATCGGCTCGGCCGCGGCGAGGATCGCCAGCGCCTCGGGTACGGCCTGCCCGGCGCCGTCGCCGGCGATCACCGGCAGGTCGGGGCGCGCGCTCCGGTCGAGCAGGGTTGCCACCCGGTGCCCGGTCGCATCAAGCATTTCGAGCGTGCCGCCCCGCCGCCAGAGCACCGCCGGCACCCTCTCCGTCACCTTCACTTCGAGCACGCCGCCCTTGCGGATGCGCAGCTCGGCCCCCGCCACCGCGTCGATCTGCGCAATTGTCGCCCTGAGGGCCTCGAGGTCGATGCGGAACGACGAAGCCGGCAGCGTCACCGGCAGCATGCCGCGGATCGCGTTCGCCACCGGCTCAGAGGCGCCGTCGATCGCCATCAGGCTCACCATGAACTCCGGCCGGTTTTCCACGCTCTCGCGCAGCTCGGCGAGCCGCAGCTGCATCGCCGCCCGCCGCCCGGCGTCGCCGAGCCACCCCGCCGTCACCGCGAGGACCAGGGCCGCGGGCAACCCGACCCGCACCGCCTTGCGGAATCCGGGCGTCAGCCAGAGCCGCTCCACCCGGTAGGCCAGCCGCGAAGGGGCCGGGTCGCGCTTGTCGCGCCGCAGTTCGTCGCGGTAGCGTCCCGCCGCTCCGCCCCGCCTGCCGAGCATCGCCCCTAGCGCCCGCATGACGCATCCTCCACGATCCAGCGGCAGAGATCGGCAAAACCGATCCCCTCGGCCCGCGCCTGTTCGGGGGAAAGCGAGGTCGGCGTCATCCCCGGCTGGGTGTTGGTCTCGAGGATAAAGAGCCCTGCGAGCCCCCGCGCCTCGTCCCAGCGGAAGTCGCTCCGGCTCAGGCCGCGGCAGCCGAGCGCCCGGTGCGCCCGCAGCGCGTAGTCCCGCGCCGCCTCGGAAATCTCGGCCGGTATTTCCGCCGGGCAGACGTGGCGGGAGCCGCCCGGCGCATATTTCGCGTGATAGTCGTACCAGCCGGCGGTGACGATCTCGGTCACGCACATCGCCCGCTCGCCCAGCACCGAACAGGTCAGTTCCCGCCCTGGCACATACTCCTCGACCATCGCCACCTCGGGCATCTCGTCACCGAGCCGCGGCGGCGAATTGGCATCCTTCGAGACGATGTAGACGCCGACGGACGAGCCCTCGGCATTCGGCTTCACAACGTAGGGCGGCGGCATCACATGCCGGGCCATGACCTCGGCCTTGGGCGCGATCACGCTTTCGGCGACCGGAAGCCCCGCCGAACGGAACGCCGCCTTGGCACGGGTCTTGTCCATGGCGAGGGCCGAGGCGAGCACGCCGGAATGCGTATAAGGAATGGACAGCCACTCCAGCATGCCCTGTACGCAGCCATCCTCGCCCCAGCGGCCGTGCAGCGCGTTGAAGCAGACATCCGGGGCAATCGCGGCAAGGCGCGAGGCGAGGTCGCGGCCGGCATCGACCTCGACCACCTCGTATCCCGCCTCCCGCAGCGCGGCCGCGCACTCGCGCCCGCTGACAAGCGACACCTCCCGCTCTGCGGAAGCGCCGCCCATCAACACCGCAACCTTGGGGGCTGTCCTGCTCGACCTGCCCGCCAAATCCGCCTCGTTCCGGCCCTTTTGCGGGCCTTCGTTCTTTATGCTTGCGCGCCTGCCACGGGTGCTTTTTCACCCACGCGCATGATTTCCCACTCTAGCGTCAAACCGCTGGATTCGAAAACCCTTTTTCTGACCTCCTCGCCAAGCTCCTCAAGTTCCGCCGCCGTCGCGCCGCCGATGTTGGTCAGGAAGTTCGGGTGTTTCTCGCTCATCACGGCCCCGCCGCGCCGGAAGCCCCTGAGCCCTGCGTCGTCGATCAGCTTCCAGGCCTTCAGGTCGTGGACGTCATCCGCCCGCCCGGTCGAGGAGAAGCCGCCCGGGTTGCGGAAGGTCGATCCGGCCGTCCGGTCCTTCACCGGCTGGGTGGCGTCGCGCCGGGCGAGTTGCTCGGCCATCTTCGCCTCCAGCGCCGCCGGGTCGCCCTTCGGCCCCTCGAAGGTGGCCTCGACGATCACCGCCCCCTCGGGCAGCAGGGACGACCGGTATGCGAAGCCCATCTCCCGCGGTCCGAGGCTGCGGACCGTCCCGTCGCGCAGCACGACCCGCGCCGTGACGAGGTGATCGGCCGTGTAGCTGCCGTAGCAGCCCGCGTTCATCCGCACCGCGCCGCCCACGGCGCCGGGAATGGTGCGGAGGTAGGTCAGGTCCACACCCGCCTCCGCCGCCTTCCGCGCAACATGCGCGTCGAGCGCCGCAGCACCGGCGGTGACGCGGTTGCCTTCGACGGCGATGCCATTGAACCCGCGCCCGAGCCGGACCACCACGCCCCGGATGCCGCCGTCGCGCACGATGAGGTTGGAGCCGACACCCATCGGGAAGACCGGGACGGCAGGGTCGAGCCGCGCGAGGAAGGCGGCAAGGTCAGCCTCGTCCGCCGGCTGGAAAAGCCAGTCCGCCGGCCCGCCGACGCGCAGCCAGGTCAGATCGGCCAGGGGCCGGCCGGGGGTGAGCGTGCCGCGGACGGCAGGAAGGATGCGCGTCATGGGGCTTGGGTAGATCAGCACGCGGAAAGCCGCAAGTGAGACAGTCACGCCCTGGATCGACGGACGGCGGTTCCGCAGGGCGGGACAATCCCCGGCCGCCCGCGTGTCATTCTTCTTCGCCGCCCTCGCCGCCCCGCGTCCGCCGCCGCGCCCGCGACGGCCCGCATTTCCTCGGCCGAACGCGGCGACGGGGGCGACGCCCGGCGCGCCTCGCTCCCCCCCCTCGTGGGAGAGGGTCGGGGAGGGGGTCGCGTCCGGTCGCTGGCGCGACGGGAAGACGTGCAGCGTCCCCCCTCCCCGCTCACACATCCGGCGCCCCCCCCCTGAGCGCCCCGGTCCTCTTCGTTCGCGGCGCGCGCGAACAAGTCCGCCCGCCTGAGCGGCATCCGCTCCGCGCGGTCGCGAACTTTCATCTGAGCGAAGAAAGTCGCCACAGTTTTGTCGGTGTGGTTCTCCCTCAAAAGACTGAGGAAATTGTCGTGCTATCTCTTGAATGGGGGCTTCGAAGAAGTCGGATGAAAACCTTCAGCCTGAGCAAGGAATTCTTCGAGCCTCTCCTTGGTTTCTTGAGGATCAAATTCAACGCCGGAACTCATTTCTCACCCCCAAACCCCCTCGAACTCCCGCCACTCGCCCTTGCTCATGCCGGACGTCTCCTGCGTCACCGCCTCCCCGGCCAGCCGCCGTTTCAACACCTCCACCGCCTTGCCCGAGAGGTTCACGCCACCCAACCGGTAGTCCTCGAAGGCGGCGTAGGCCAGGGGCACCCAGTCCCGGGCGATGCCGCACATCACCTCGGCATAGGCCCTGATCTCGTATTGGGCGTGGGCGTCGGCCCTGAGGCGCAGGAAGTGGAACAGGTTGTGCAGGTCGATCTTCCAGTACCACTGCGTGTAGACGTTCGCCGGCAGGTTCATCCGGGCGAGTTCCCGCGCCAGCCCCTTCTGGCCCTCCTGGCTCAGCATGTCCTCGTAGTGGTCATAGGCCCGCATCGCGTCCTCGCGCAGGATGTCGAGGACCCGGGCGGCCTCTGCGCCCTCAAGGAGTTCGCCCCGTCCCTGGTTGTTCACCGTCGACTGCGCGGCGAGGTGCTCGGGCGCGGGGATGTAGAATTCGCGGTCGAGGATCGAGTAGCGCGCGGAATATTCGTTCACGTTGGCGGTGCGGTGGCGGATCCACTGGCGGGCGACGAAGACCGGCAGCTTGACGTGGAACTTGACCTCGCACATCTCGAAGGGGGTAGAGTGCCAGTGCCGCATCAGGTAGCGGATCAGCCCCTCGTCGTTCGTGACCGCCTTGGTGCCGCGCCCGTAGGAGACGCGGGCGGCCTGGGTGATCGCCGCGTCGTCGCCCATGTAGTCGATGACGCGGACGAGTCCGTGGTCGAGCACCTCGTGGGCGACGTAGAGGTGCTTTTCCATGCCTTCGGAGGTCGCGCGGAGCGTCCGGCGCGCGTGGCTGCGGGCCTCGGCGATCTCGGCCTTCTGTTCAGGCGTCAGCGTCATGGGGAGTCCTCCGGTGTCACGAATCGTATCCACTATATCTATGGGCGGGCGGAGTGATAACCACGATGGGCGGTGGTCATTCCGAAATTTGATGGAAGGGAACCCCAGCGAGGGCCGGGCGGCCTTGGCGGCGGGGGGGCGGGCCTGCTAGGCTTCGGCGAAAACCGACGGAAGGGAGGCGCAGGATGGCACTGAAGTACCTGCACACGATGGTGCGCGTGAAGGACCTGGAGAAGTCGATGGCCTTCTACCGGCTCCTCGGACTGGAGGAGACACGGCGCTATGAAAGCCGCGAGGGGCGGTTCACGCTCGTCTTCATGGCGCCGGCCGGCCAACCCGAGTGCCCGGTCGAACTGACCTACAACTGGGACGGCGACACGGGCCTGCCCTCCGACAGCCGCCACTTCGGCCACCTCGCCTACGAGGTCGACGACATCTACGCCATCTGCGCCCATCTCCAGGAGAACGGCGTCACGATCAACCGGCCGCCGCGCGACGGGCATATGGCCTTCGTCCGCTCGCCCGACAACATCTCGATCGAGCTTCTGCAGAAAGGTCAGGCGAAGGCGCCGGAGGAGCCGTGGGCAAGCATGGGCAATACCGGGCACTGGTAGGCCTTCTCGCGCTTCTGGCAGCCGGCCCCGCGGCGGCGGAGTGCCGGTTGGCGCTCTTGCTCGCGCTCGACATCTCGGCCTCCGTGGACGAGCGCGAGGACGCTCTCCAGCGCGGTGGCCTCGCCCGCGCGCTTCTTGCGCCCGCGGTGCAGGACGCCTTCCTCGCCGACCCCGACCGCCCCGTCTGGCTCGGCGTCTACGAGTGGAGCGGCAAGTTCGCGCAGGCCGGGCTCCTGCCCTGGCTCGAGATCGCCTCGGCCGAGGACCTCTCGCTCGCCGCCGCCGCCATCGCAGGCAGCGAACGAAGCCGCGACGACATGCCGACGGCCCTCGGCAATGCGCTCGGGCACGCGGCCACGCTCTTCCGCGACGGGCCGGACTGCGAGGCACGCACGCTCGACGTCGCGGGCGACGGACGCAACAACGACGGTTTCCCGCCCGCCTCGGCCTACCGTGCCTTCGGCTTCGACGGGATCACGGTGAACGGGCTTGCCGTAGCCGTCGGCGAGGCCGGGGTGGCGGACTACTACCGCGCCGAGGTCATCCACGGCCCCGGCGCCTTCGTGATCGTGGCCGAGAATTTCCGCGACTATGAACGCGCCATGCGGGCGAAGCTCCTGCGCGAACTGCAGGGGCCCGTTATCGGCTGGCTCGCTCCCGGCGGGCGGGAATGATCCGCGCGGCGTTCATTCTTATTGCCCTCGCGCCGGCACCGGCCGGGGCGGCCTGCCGGCTCGCTCTCGCGCTCGGGATCGACGTCTCGCGCTCGGTCGATGCGCGCGACTACGCGATCCAGAAGGAAGGCCTGATCGCCGCGCTTGCCGACCCGGTGATCGTCGCCGCCTTCCTCAAGCCCGAGGACCGCGTCGCCTTCGCGGTCTACGAGTGGTCGGGCCAGGCGCATCAGGACGTAATCGTGGACTGGACGATGGTAGCGGCGCCGTCCGACCTCGAAGGCATCCGCGCCGCCGTCGCCGGCCATGTGCGCGAACAGGATTTCCTGCCGACCGGCCTAGGCGCCGCCCTCGCCTTCGGACGCGATCTCATGGCGCAGGCCCCCGACTGCCTTGCCGAAACGCTCGACATTTCCGGCGACGGGCGCTCGAACGACGGGCGGATGCCCGAGGTGGTCTACGCGGCGGAGGATTTCGGCGAACTGCTTGTGAATGGCCTTCCGATCGGCGGGCACGAGGCGGACATCGCGATCTACTACCGCACCCGGGTGATCCGCGGCCAGGGCGCCTTCGTGGAGGTCGCGCGCACCCAGGACGACTTCCCCCGGGCGATCCGGCGGAAGCTGGAAAAGGAGCTGACCGAACAGCTGATCGGGCGGGCGGGGGACGGCTGGTCTTTGCTGCGCGTCGCGCGGCGCGGCCGCGCGGCACCGTCTCAACCGACGATCTTCCAGTAGGAATCCTTCCGGGTCACCAAACCGTCGCGGAACGTGTAGAAGTCGCATCCCCGTACCCGAACCCGGGTGCCGGCCACGGTCGTGCCGGTCAGCAGCCATTTCGACATGCCGGTGTCGCCAGACGCGAAATGCTCGACCTCGCCATAGTGAACGTCCGGCGTGGTCTCGAAACGGGTCATCAGCCCCCGCCGCACCTCCTCGCGGCCGATGTACCGGGTTCCGTGCGGATCGGGCCCGCGGGGAAGGTCGAGGCTGCAGTCTTGTGCGAAGAAGGCCATGATCGCGTCGATGTCATGGGCATTGAACGCATCGGCCAGCCGGTTCAGCGCCGCAAGGATGGATGTTTCGTCAGCCATGCAAGTGACCCCATCGGTCGCCTGACCTCAATTCGAACATACACCATGCCTGCGACCGACGGTACGCAAACCACGGGCGATCCTAATAGATGTAGCGGATCTGGTCCGTCCAGAACCGCTCCAGCCGCCGGAGGAGTGCGTTCACGTCGTCGCTGGCGCCGAAGCCTATGGCGCCGCGGGTCTCCAGAAGCTCCGCATGGCGGCGGAAGAGGGCCGCGACCGCCTCGCGCACCGCCCGGCCCTTCCCCGTCAGCCGGACCCGAACCGAGCGCCGGTCGGCCTCGCTGCGCTCATGGTGCATGTAGCCCATCTCGACGAGCTTCTTGAGGTTGTAGCTGACGTTCGAGCCCTGGTAGTAGCCGCGCGTCTTCAACTCACCCGCGGACACCTCGTTCTCGCCGACGTTGAAGAGGAGAAGCGCCTGGACCGCGTTGATCTCGATCTGGCCCAGCCGCTCGAACTCGTCCTTGATCACGTCGAGCAGAAGCCGGTGCAGTCGTTCGACGAGGCCGAGCGTTTCAAGATAACCGGCGTGGCCGCCCCCGCGCGGACGCTCTTCGACGATTGCGTGCAGGCTCATCTCTCTCTCCGCCGTCTGCTCCTTGCCGGGCAGACTGGGCGGAAAGGGGAAAATTTCGGTTAAGCCCGAACAGCGCCGCGCGATCAGGCGGCCCGGCCGGCCCGTGCAAAGGCGGCGATCTCGGCGACGAGGGCGCCGAACCGCGCCGGCACAGGGGCCGCGCCGGTGATCCAGGGATAGAGGTCCTGGTCGTTCTCCGCGAGAAGCGCATCGTATAGATCGAGCGTAGCGCCCTCCATAGCCGCGAGCCGCGCCTCGGCGAAGGGGCCGAGGATCAGGTCCATCTCCTTCGTGCCCCGCCGCCAGGACCGCATCGTCATGCGCTTCAGCCGGGTCTCTCGCGTCTCGCTCATGCCGCCTCCCGCGCCAGCGCCAGCCTGAGCCGTGCCTCCAGCCGGCCAAGCCGCTCGCTCAGCGACCCGATGCCTGCGCGCACCTCGCGCATCTCGGCCAGGAGTTCGACTGCGCCCTCCGGCAGTTCGGGCCGCGCGTCGGGCGGAACCACGCCGGCGCCCTCGCCGGTCAGAAGCCAGATGAGCGAGACGTTGAGCATCCCGGCCAGCATTTGCACCCGGTTGGCGCGCGGCTCCATCATGTCGTTTTCCCACGCCTGCACGGTCTTAAGCCGCACGCCCAGCCGCTGGGCCAGATCGCAGCTCGAAAGACCGGCAGCCTCGCGCGCGGCCGTAAGCCGGTCGCCGAATGTGGCGGTCTCGTCGCTGTACCAGTTTGCGGTCACTGGGGTTGCGTCCTTGGTCATAGCCTCTCCTTTCCGATGTCGCTTGAACGGGACGGGCGGCCACCTTAAGACATGGCTCCGGCAATTTCAAACCGGAGCCCCCGATCATGGCCTTCCTCTCCGACACGCTTGCGCGCGTCAAACCGTCGCCCACGATCGCGGTGACCAACAAGGCACGGGAATTGAAGGCAGAGGGCCGCGACATCATCGGCCTTGGCGCCGGCGAGCCTGACTTCGACACGCCCGACAACATCAAGGCCGCCGCCAAGCGCGCCATCGACGAGGGCAAGACGAAATACACCGCCGTCGACGGCATCCCCGAACTGAAGGACGCGATCTGCGGCAAGTTCGCGCGCGAGAACGGCCTGAGCTACAAGCCCAACCAGATCACCGTCGGCACCGGCGGCAAGCAGACGCTCTACAACGCGCTGATGGCGACGCTCAATCCCGGCGACGAGGTCATCATCCCGGCGCCCTACTGGGTCAGCTATCCCGACATGGTGCTGCTGGCCGGTGGGACGCCCGTCGCCGTCGAATGCGGCATCGAGTCGAACTTCAAGCTGACGCCGGAACAACTTGAAGCGGCGATCACGCCGCAGACCAAGTGGTTCATCTTCAACTCTCCTTCCAATCCCACCGGCGCGGGCTATTCGCGCAAGGAACTCAAGGCGTTGACGGACGTTCTTCTGAGGCATCCCCAGGTCTGGATCATGTCGGACGACATGTACGAGCACCTCGTCTTCGACGATTTCGAATTCGTCTCTCCCGCGCAGGTCGAACCCCGGCTCTACGACCGGACGCTGACCTGCAACGGCGTCTCCAAGGCCTATGCGATGACCGGCTGGCGGATCGGCTATGCGGCCGGTCCGGTCGAACTCATCAAGGCGATGGGCACCGTGCAGTCGCAATCCACGTCCAACCCCTGCTCCATCGCGCAATATGCCGCCGTCGAGGCGCTGAACGGGCCGCAGGACTTTCTCGCCGAGAACAAGAAGACCTTCCAGCGCCGCCGCGACCTCGTCGTCTCGATGCTGAACCAGGCCAAGGGCATCAAGTGCCCGCGCCCGGAAGGCGCCTTCTATGTCTATCCCGACATCTCGGCTCTCATCGGCAAGACGTCGGCGGGCGGCGCGAAGATCGGCAACGACGAGGATTTCGCCACAGCACTTCTGGAGGAAACCGGCGTCGCCGTCGTCTTCGGCGCGGCCTTCGGGGTATCGCCCAACTTCCGCGTCAGCTACGCTACGTCCGACGCGGCGCTGGAAGAGGCCTGCCGGCGGATCCAGACGTTCTGCGCGGAACTGCGCTGAGGGGCGACATGCCAGGCGACCTGCCGGACTATTACTTCCGCATCCGCGAGAACGGCGCCGCGGTCTTCCGCGTGGACACGGAAAACCGCCAGCGCCGGATCGAGTTGGACCAGATCGCCGTCGTCAACGTGAAGAACGGCGAGATCAAGCCCCACGGCGACCGCGCCCTTTCGGACGCCGACCTTGCGACGATCCGCGACTGGTTGGCGGCGCGGACCGATCTTCTCGCCCGGCGCGACATCGACGACATCCACCGCGCGGTGGACTACCTGAACCTGACCGCACACTGGGCGCAGTCGAAGGCCACTGACGCGCAGCTCGACGAGGTGACGGACGCGCTGCTTCTCGCCATGCATGACCTGCGCTCCGTGCTGGTCCGGCGCAAGGCCGACCGGCTGATGAAGGCCGCAGGCGAGAGCTGAGGCACCGCCTCACGCGGCCGTCCGGGCCCCGTCCTCGGCGATCCACCCGCCAAGCCATGGCCCCCGCCAGAACCGCGCCATGAGCAGCGTGCCGGCGAAGACGAGCCCGATCACGAGGCCGAGCCAGACGCCGACCCCGCCGAGCCCGAGGTGGAACGCCAGCACGTAGCTCGCTGGAATACCGATGAGCCAGTAGCCGACGGAGGCGATGACCATGGGCCACCGCGTGTCATGCACCCCGCGCAGGAGGCCGAGCGCCATGACCTGCGCAGCATCGGCAAGCTGGAAGAGCGCGGCGACCGCGAGAAGCGTGGCGCCATAGGCCAGGATGGCCGGCGTTTCGGGGTTGGTCGGGTCGAGGAAGAGGCCGACGAGGACCTCGGGCGCCGCGAGGAACCCCGCGACAACGGCCCCCGCCGCGACGATGACGAGCGCGATCGCCACGATCGCCCCGTCGCGGAGACCGCGCCGGTCGCGGGTTCCGACTGCCCTTCCCGCGCGCACGGTGGCGGCATTGGCCAGGCCGAGATAGACCATGAACGAGATCGCGCCGAGTTGCAGAGCGATCCCGTGGGCGGCGAGTTCCTTCGTGCCGATCCAGCCCATCATCAGGGCCGCCGTCTCGAACATCCCCGCCTCGAAGAGCCCGGTCATCCCGATCGGCCAGCCGAGCCGCCAGACCTGTACGAAGGCGGGCCAGTCGGGGCGCCAGAAACGGACGAAAAGCCGGAAACGCGAGAGCGCCGGGTCGAAGCCCGCGACCGCGGCAAGAAGGGCAAAGGTCAGGACCTGGGTCGCCACGCTCGCCACGGCCGCACCCCGGACGCCGAGTTCGGGCGCGCCCCAGTTGCCGAAGATGAGGGCCCAGTTCAGCGCCGCGTTCAGCGCCGCGCCGGCGAGAGTCGCCCAGAGGACCACCCCGGCCCGCTCGACCGAGGACAGGAAGCTCTTCATCGCCATGATGAGCAGCGCCGGCACCATGCCTGCCCCCGCGACCCTGAGATAGTCCTGCGACAGCGCCGCCACCTCCGGCGCCTGGCCGAGCGCGATGAGCAGGGTCCCCGACCACCAGAGCGCGGGATAAACCGCGGTGCCGTAGAGAATCGAGAGCCACAGCGCCATCCTCGTGTCGCGCCGCACCTGAGTTTCGTCGCCGCGACCGAGCGCGACCGCGACCATCGGCATCACCGCCTGCGCGAAGCCCGAGCCGAGGATGAAGAAGATGAAGAAGGTCGCGCCACCGAGAACGACGGCGGCAAGCTCGGTCACGCCGTACCAGCCGACCATCACCGTGTCGGTGACATGCAGCGCGATCTGGGCCAGATGCGACCCTGCAAGCGGCAGGCCAAGCGCCAGCACCGCCTTCATATGCGCCGGAAATGACGTCCGATCCTCCCTCATCCCCGAGCCTTACGCCCGGGCGCGCCCAAGGTCCAGCCCGGCCGGCCAGTGGAACCGGGCGCGCCGAACGGCCACCGAGGGCAGCAAAAGGCGCGCCTCGAACAGCGTCCCATCGCCGTAAGGCGCTCGCACGAAACCGGCGCGGAACGCGATCTTGCGCATCGCGGCGTTCCCCGGCAGCAAGAAGAGCGTGATCTCCTCGGCGCCCCGACGGCGCGCCTCGCGGATCGCCCGATGCACGAGCGCGGCGCCGATGCCCCGCCTCTGCCAGCCGTCCTCGACGGAAACCGAGATCTCCGCCGCGGCGCGCGGGCCGTGGAGCAGGTGGACTTCCGCCATGCCGCGCGTCATGCCGTCGACCCGCGCCTCGACGACTGCAGCGGGATCGGTCCGGGCGGCGTGCCGGGCCAGCGCCTCGTCCGACATCCAGACGAAGAACCGGTTCCGCCGCGACTCGGGCGAAAGCCGCATCAGGTGCGCCAGAAGCCGATTGCGCCAGTCCTCGGGGACGGGCTGCGGAACCTTCAGTTCCAGACCTTCGTGCCTCGATGCCCGCATCGTGCCACCCGCCTTTTTCTGCGATTGCATTGCCGCAACGCAGAAACAAGATGGCATCGGATCGCGAATTTTCCTACACCGGATCTCGGCTCATTGCGCAGCCGAGCCATGCGCTCTGCGAAAACCGGGGAAGTATCGTTTCAAGGCAAGACGATAGGGGCCGTTGCCGCGGCCCGGACCCCAGGCATGACGTCACGTCAGTTGGCCCACTCCAGTCCCGGCACGGACCCGTTCACCGCGCGGGGACGCGCGTGCCGGCGTACCGATGGACTTTGCAGCCGCCTCCCCATGGTTCACGCGCCGCAGGTTCGGGTGGAGCGACGCGCCGAGGATATGCTCGGCGCCGTGGACCACATGGCTCGCCCGTCCGACAATGAGCGGATCGGGGGCTTGCACCACATCGAAATCCTTCTCGGGATAGTCGAGCGACGCAAGGAAATGCCGCATGCAGTTCAGCCGCGCGCGCTTCTTGTCGTCCGACTTCACGATGATCCAGGGCGCGTCGGCGGTATCGGTGTAGAAGAACATCGCCTCCTTTGCCTCGGTATAGTCGTCCCATTTGTCGAGCGACGCCATGTCGATGGGCGAGAGCTTCCACATCTTCAGCGGATCGGTCTCACGCGCAAGGAAACGCCGCCGCTGCTCCTCCCGCGTGACCGAGAACCAGTACTTGTAGAGCCGGATGCCCGAACGGACCAGCATCCGCTCCATCTCCGGCGCCTGACGCATGAATTCGAGGTATTCGGTCGGCGAGCAGAACCCCATGACCCGTTCCACCCCGGCGCGGTTGTACCAGGATCGGTCGTAGAAGACCATTTCGCCGCTTGTCGGCAGATGCTCGATATAGCGCTGGAAGAACCATTGGCCCTTCTCCAGGTCCGAGGGCTTGTTGAGGGCGACGACACGGGCAAAGCGCGGGTTCAGATGCTCCATGAAGCGCTTGATCGTGCCACCCTTGCCGGCGGCATCGCGGCCCTCGAAGAGGATGATGAACTTCTGCCCCGTCTCCTGCGCCCAGATCTGGACCTTCAGAAGCTCTGCCTGCAACTTCGCCTTCTCGGCCTCGTAGGCGCGGATGCCCATCTTCTGCGAATAGGGATAGGTCCCGGTCTCGAAGGCGTGGCGGATCGCGTCGGCATCGACGACAGGAAAGGCCTTCGGTCCCGCCTTTCCGGCCGGCGCCGCGGGCTCGGTCGCCGCCACCGGCGGACCTCCCACCGGTGCAGCCGGGGCTGCCGGCACCTCCACAGCGCTCGCCTCGATCGTCGCCCCCGCCACCAGCTCCGACATCCTGTCCCTCCGGGCCTGTCAAAAAACTGTCATAGTATGCCACCGGACAACTTTCCGCGCCTTGACCCGTGTCAAATCCGCGCCCTACGCACTCAGGAAACCAGGGAGGGCAGCGCCCGGCTCCTATTGATCTGCGTCAGCCGCCGCGCCAAGCTGCCGGCGACGATGGGATGGCCCCAAGGGCGGCCTCGTGCCATCGGCATTGAAATGGAACCGGAGACATCCATGCTGACCATCTACGGCGTCTATCGCAGCCGCGCCTCGCGCAATTTCTGGCTCCTCGCCGAGCTCGGGATGGAGTTCGAGCATGTCCCGGTGATCCAGGCCTACCGTCTGCCCGACCCGGCTGCGGAGGATGCGCCCTTCCACACCCAGTCGCCGGGTTTCCTGTCGATCAGCCCGGCCGGCGCCGTTCCGGTGCTGCGCGACGGCGATTTCGTGCTTTCGGAATCGCTCGCCATGAACCTCTACATCGCGCGCAAGGCGGGCGGCCCACTCGCGCCGGCCGACGAGCGCGAAAACGCGCTGATGGAACAATGGGCGCTCTACGGCGCCACGGCGATCGAGGCCCACGCGCTCGCCGTCCTCTACGCCCATGCCGAGGGCCGGGCGAAGACGCCCGAGGGCGAGGCCGAGATCGCCGCCGAGGTCGCGCGCCTCCGCCGCCCGCTCGGCGTCGTGAACTCCCACCTGCGCGAACATGGCCACATGGTCGGCGGCCGCTTCACCGTGGCCGACATCAACATGGCCGAGATCCTGCGCTATGCCCAGGCAGAGCCCGGCCTCATCGCGGGATACCCGGAGATCGACGCCTGGCTCTCAGGCTGCCAGGCCCGGCCGGCCTTCAAGGCGATGTGGGACAAGCGGCTCGCCGAACCGGCATGAGGTCGCTCAGGCGCCTTCCAGGTAGCGGGCGGCGCAGGTCACCGGGAAGCTCACCGAGCGCGCGATGAAGCAGACCGCGTGGATGCGGCCGTGGAGCGCATCGGCCGCGGCAAGGTCCGTACACTTCGCCACCGTGATCTCGGGCCGAAGTTCCGCCGAAAGGAATTGCCCCGCACCCGACGGCAGGCTCTCGCCCCGCCCGAAGGGCCGGTCGCGGTAGCCGGTCACGACAATGCCCGCGTCGCTCGCATAATGGAGGTACCAGAGCATGTGGCAGGCCGAGAGCGCCGAGAGGAGGAGGTCCTCCGGGTTCATCTTCGTCGGGTCTCCGCCCAGCGCGGGATCGTTCGAGCAATGCACGACCTCCTTGCCGGCAACCGCGATGTCCCAGGTCCGGTCATAGCTGCGATAGCCCCGCGTCCCCTCGCCCCGGTTGCCGGTCCAGACGATCTCGCTCGTGAAGTCGTGTCCCATCCCTTCTCTCCTCAGCCGTCCGCCAGGGGCTTCCGCGCCACGAAGTCGATGAGCGCCGAGCGCCCGGAATGGCCGCGCCCTTCGTCCACTTCGGCATCGAAGTCCTCGGCCCTGAGCACGTCGTAACCCGCAAACGCCTGCCGCAGCAGCGGCAGCGTGTACATGTTCTCCACAAAGGGCGGCCCGCCGGTGCCATAGCCGACCTGCCGCGGCGCATAGCCGTGGAGGAGGAGAATCCCGCCGGGCTTGAGCGCCCTGTCGATCCGGGTGAAGAGGCGCGATCGCTCCTCGGGTCCGACGAACTGGATGAAGATGCCCGCCACAACGTCGAAGACCCGCGCCCAGTCCCAGCCGTCGAGGTCGGCGAGGTGGTAGTCCACGACCACCCCACGCGCGGCGGCGAGCTTGCGCGCCTTGGCGAGCGCATTCGGCGCGGGGTCGAAGGCCGCCACCGTCAGCCCCTGTTCCGCCAGCCAGACGGAATTGCGCCCCTCGCCGTCGGCAATCGCCAGCGCCGTCGCCCCCGGCCTGAGCCACTCGGCTGCGCGGTGAAGGAAGGCCGCCGGCTCCGTCCCGAAGAGATAGTCGTCGCCTGCGTAGCGTTCGTTCCACATGAACCATCTCCTGTGCGGCCATCCGCCGCCACCCCAATATTTCGCGGCTGCGACGCCCGGCGCAACCCCCTCCCGTCTTGCTCCCACCCCGCCCGCATGGTCTAATCCCCGGCCAACCAGAACCAGAGCAGAGCCATGGCCGACGACCTCCTTTCCGCCCGCGCCGACGACTACAACGCCGCATCCATCGAGGTGCTGGAGGGGCTGGAGCCCGTTCGCAAGCGGCCCGGCATGTATATCGGCGGCACCGACGAGCGCGCACTCCACCACCTTGTCGCGGAAATCCTC
Source organism: Albidovulum sp. (assembly GCF_041919395.1). Taxonomy (NCBI): domain Bacteria; kingdom Pseudomonadati; phylum Pseudomonadota; class Alphaproteobacteria; order Rhodobacterales; family Paracoccaceae; genus Albidovulum; species Albidovulum sp. The sequence goes on along the minus strand of NZ_JAYRTX010000020.1, from coordinate 422 downwards.
GACAACTCGATGGACGAGGCGGTCGCGGGTTTCGCAACCCGTATCGAGGTGGAACTGCACGACGACTACGCCGTTACCGTCCGCGACAACGGCCGCGGCATCCCGGTGGACCCGCACCCGAAGTTCCCCAGGAAGAGTGCGCTCGAGGTCATCCTCTGCACGCTCCACGCCGGTGGCAAGTTCTCCGGCACGGCCTACGAGACCTCGGGCGGCCTTCACGGGGTCGGCGCCTCGGTCGTGAACGCGCTCTCGGACTCCATGGTGGTCGAGGTCGCCCGCGGCAAGGAACTCTACGAACAGCGCTTCTCGCGCGGCAACCCCCTCGGTCCGGTGAAGAAGGTGGGCGCCGCACCGAACCGCCGCGGCACCTCCGTCACCTTCCACGCCGACGAGGAGATCTTCGGCCACCACCGCTTCAAGCC
>NZ_JAYRTX010000019.1:0-36726 GCF_041919395.1 Albidovulum sp. | reverse complement strand
GCGGCGCCCGTTATCAGGATCGTGTCGTAGTGCGGGCTCATTTCGGGTACTCAAGCGCGGCGACGGCGCGGGCGATGCGGGCGATGGCCTCGGTCAGGACCTCGTCCGACGTGGCCGTCGAAATGCGAAAGAACGGAGAGAGGCCGTAGGCCGCGCCGGGCACCGAACCGACATGGCCCTCGTTCAGAAGATAGCTCGCCATGGCGGTGTCATCGGTAAGCACCTCGCCCTTCGGCGTGCGTTTGCCGATCAGGCCTGCGCAGCCGATATAGGCGTAGAACGCGCCTTCCGGCGGCGGCAGGCTCAGCCCCGGGATCTTCGCCACGCCTGCCACAACCAGATCGCGGCGCCGCTCGAAGGCATCGCGGAAGGTGGCGATACAGTCCTGCGGCCCGGTCAGCGCCGCCAGTGCCGCCGCCTGCATCGGCGCGGCGACCGAGGTGACCGACTGGCTCTGCACCGTGTTCATCGCCTTCAGCAGGGGCGCAGGACCCGCCGCATAGCCGATGCGCCAGCCGGTCATCGCATAGGCCTTGGCCACGCCGTTCACGATCAGCGTCCGGTCGCGAAGCTCGGGGCAGGCCTTGCCGAAGGAGGTGAATGCGCGCCCGTCGAAGAGGATATGCTCGTATATCTCGTCCGACAGGACCAGAACCTGCGGATGCCTGGCCAGCACCGCGCCCAGCGCCTTCAGGTCTGCCTCGGAATAGACCGCGCCGGAGGGATTGCCCGGCGTGTTCAGGAACAGCCATTTTGTCTTCGGCGTGATCGCCGCTTCCAGCGCCGCAGGGGTCAGGCGAAAGCCGCTTTCCCCGCCGCAGACCGGCGTCACCGGCACCCCGCCCAGAAGCTTCACCATCTCCGGATAGCTGACGAAATAGGGCGCGGGAAGAATGGCCTCGTCGCCGTCGTTCAGCGTCGCCATCAAGGCATTGAAGATGATCTGCTTGGCGCCATTGGCCACGACGATGTCTTCGGGGCCGTAGTCGAGCCCGTTCTCGCGGCGGAACTTCGCAGCCACGGCCGCCCTGAGCGCCGGCGTCCCCGCCGCCTGGGTATAGAGCGTCTCGCCCCGCAAGGCTGCCGCGCGGGCAGCCTCTGCCACATGCGGCGGGGTCGGGAAATCCGGCTCGCCGAGGCCAAGGTCGATCACGTCCAGCCCCTTGGCGCGCAACGCCTTGGCGGCCATCGAGGCAGCCATCGAGGCCGAGGGGTTCACCGCCGCAAGGCGGGCCGCGACATAGCTCATTCTTCAGTCTCCGTCACATAACCCTTTGACTTGTCGTTCATCCGCGCCGCGGCCGGGCGTTTCGCCGGATCGCCATGGCCGCCGCCGCCGGGCAAGTGCAGCACCAGCCGCCTGCCCTCCGGAACGTGCTGCCAGCCCTTCGGCCTCAACCTCGTGCCATCGTCCAGCGCGGCGTGTCCCGCGGCACCGTCCCGGCCGCCTGCACGTCCCCTGGCCGGATGCCGGATGCGGTCGAACATGGCAGAGAAGTCGAACTCGTGCCCTTCCATCGGCTGGATCTCGATCACCTGGCCCAGCCCGCCGCGAAATTCGCCGTCGCCCCCGCTGTCGGGTCGAAGCTCCTTGCGCCAGACGATGATCGGCCCGGTCTGCTCGGTCGCCTCGATCGGCATGGTCATCACGCCGGAAGGAAAGGCCGTGGCGCTCAGCCCGTCAAGCCCCGGCCGCGCGCCCATGCCGCCGGAGTTGAACATCAGGATCTCGGCCCGGCGCCCGGACTGGCCGGCCACGGGCCGCACCGACATGTGGATGTTCCACAAGGCCGCCGCCCCTTCGGCCGGCACCCTGCCCGGCAAGGCCCTCGCCAGCGCGCCCAGCACCAGATCGGGCACCAGATGTCCGATGACATGGCGCACCGAAACCGGCGCGGGGCGCGGGGCGTTCAGGATGTTCTCGGGCGAGGACACCGTGAAAGCCTCTAGCGAGGCCCAGTTGTTGGGGATGTCCGGTGCCACCACGCATTTGATCGCGTAGCTGGCATAGGCCTTGGAGTAGATGATCGGGACGTTGATCCCCTTTGGACTGACTGGCGCCGACCCCGAGAAGTCCACGTTGACCGCGGTTTCGCCGATCTCGACACGGGCCGCGAGGCGGACGGGCGCGTCATAGCCGTCGGTGTCCAGCACATTGTCCCAGGCGCCCTTCGGCAAGTCTCGCAGCCGCACCAGCGTGGCCGCACGTGTGCGGCCGAAGATGAACTCTCCCAGCGCGTCCAGCGTCTGCAGACCGATCTCCTCCATCATTGCGATCAGGCGCCGGTGGCCCACGTCGTTGCAGGCGGCCAGCGAATAGAAGTCGCCCACGACCTGACTGGGCTCGCGGACATTGGCGCGCAGCATGGCGACCAGCGTCTCGTTCACTTCGCCCCGTTCGGCGAATTTCATGATCGGGATCTGGATGCCTTCTTCGTAGACCGACTTGCCGTCCGCCCCGAAACCCCGCCCGCCGACGTCGACCACATGCGCGGTGCAGGCAAAGAAGCCGACGAGAGTGTCGCCCTTGAAGCTGGGCGAGACCATGGTGATGTCGTGCAGATGGCCGGTGCCAAGCCACGGATCATTGGTCACGTAGGTATCGCCCGGATACATCTTCTCGCGCGGGATCGCGGCCATGAAATGCCCCACGGCCTCGGCCATGGTGTTGACGTGCCCCGGGGTGCCGGTCACGGCCTGGGCCAGCATCCGCCCCTCGGGGTCGAAGACGCCGGCGGAAAGGTCGCCCGCCTCGCGCACGCTTGTCGAAAAGGCGGTCCGCAGAAGCGTCATCGCCTGTTCCTCGACCACCGAGATCAGGCGGTTCCACATGACCTGCATGCGGATATCAAAGGTCGCCTCGGTCATTTCCCCGCCTCCTTGCGGATCAGGAACAGCGTTCCGTCGTCCTGCATCACCGCATCGAAGGGCGAGGTGACAACCGTCGACGTTTCCCGTTCGACGATCACCGCCGGGCCGCTGACGCGCTGCCCGGCCGAAAGGTTGGTCCGCTCCACGATTCCGGTGTCGAGCAATGCTCCGACCGCCGGATCGAAGACCGCGCGGCGGATGGCAGGGGTCACCCGCTCCGCGCCCGTCGTGATCTCGTGCCGCGCCGGAGGGGGCCGTTCTTCCTGCGCCTTGACCGAGACGGTCACGATCTCGATCTCCAGCCCCTCAAGCCCGTCTATGGCACGGCCGAAAAAGCGCGCATAGGCGGTGCGGAAGTCGTCGCGCAACTTCGCGGCATCGGCCGCGCCAAACGGGCGGTCCGGCAGTGGCACCGGGATCTCCCAGCCCTGGCCGCGATAGCGCATGAAGGCCACGATCTCGCGCTGGATCCTGCGATCGGTGCCGGCGCCGACAAAGCCCTCGGCCGTCGCCGTCAGTCCCGCGATCAGGGCGTTGAAGGCGTCCGGGTCGAAGCGCGAGAGTCCGATCATGTTCGAGGCCAGTGCCTCGTAGCCAAAGGGAGCGCGCAGGAAGCCGATGGCCGAACCGACGCCCGCGCCGGGCGGGATCAGGCAACGGTCGATCCCCAGCTTCTCGCAGAGCCGCGCGGCGTGCAAGGGCGCCGCGCCGCCGAAGGCGATCATGATGTTGTCGGAGATGTTCTTGCCGTTCTCGACCGCGTGGACACGGGCAGCGTTGGCCATGTTCTCGTCCACCACCTCGCAGATGCCGAAGGCGGCGGGCAAGGCGGCGAGCGCCAGCCGGTCGCCCACATCCTTCAGGATGGCCGCCCGGGCCTTGTCGGCCGAGAGCCGGATCGCACCGCCCGCGAAATTCTCGGGGTCGATCTTGCCCAGCACGAGGTCGGCATCGGTGATCGCAGGCCGGTCGCCGCCGCGCTGGTAGCAGGCGGGCCCCGGTTCGGAAGCCGCCGATTCCGGCCCCGTCTGGATGCGGCCCATGGCATCGACCCAGGCGATGGAGCCACCGCCCGCGCCGATCTCGATCATCTCGATCACCGGGATGGAAATCGGCATCCCCGACCCCTTGGCAAAGCGGGTCGTCCGGGCGACCTCGAAGGTGCGGGCAGTCTTGGGGGCATAGCCCTCGATCAGGCAGATCTTGGCGGTCGTGCCCCCCATGTCGTAGCTGACGACCTTCTCCAGCCCGAACCGCTGCGCGACATCGGCGGCAAAGATCGCGCCCCCCGCTGGCCCACTCTCGACGAGCCGCACCGGGAATTCGGCGGCCGTCTCGACGCTGATCAGCCCGCCGCCGGAGTGGATAATGAAGACGGGGCAGCCCGCGCCATGCCCTTTCAGCCGGGTCTGCAAACGGCCGAGATAGTCGGCCATCTGCGGCCGGACATAGGCATTTGCGCAGACGGTGTTGAACCGCTCGTATTCCCGCATCTGCGGCGAGACTTCCGACGAGATCGAGATCGGCAGACCGACCCTGGCCGCGATGATCTCGCGCGCCCGGCGTTCGTGGGCGGGGTTCATGTAGGAATGGATGAAGCCGATCGCCACCGCGCCAAAGCCCCCGGCCGCGATCCGGTCGGCCAGGGCCGCCAGCGCGGCCTCGTCCAGGGGCGCCAGCTCCTGCCCCTGCGCGCCGATCCGGCCCGCGACGGTGAAGCGGTCCTCGCGCGGGACCAGGGGCGTCGGCAGCCGCAGGTTCAGGTCGTACTGGTCGAAGCGGCTTTCGGTCCGCATCTCGATCACGTCGCGGAAGCCCTCGGTCGTGACGAAGGCCGTGCGCGCGCCGCGCCGCTCGATGAGCGCATTGGTGGCCAGCGTCGTGCCGTGGATGACGATGTCGAGGTCGCCGTAGCCCAGCGCCGCCTCGGCCAGCACTACGTCGATGCCGTCCAGGATCGCCTGTTCCGGCGCGGCGTAGGTGGTCAGCACCTTGGTCGAGTACATCCGGCCGTGTGCTTCCAGCGCGATGTCGGTGAAGGTGCCGCCGATATCGGCGCCCAATCGGGCCCGCGAAGTCATGTCTTGTCCTTCGCCGCGAGCGCCGCCTCGCGCATCTGGCTGAGCGTCTGCCGCGGGGTCAGCGCCTCGGGGCTGATGCTCAGGTCCAGCACCGCCCCGCTGCGCGAGGCCAGCGCGCGGGCGAAGGCTGCCGGGAAATCTTCGGTCCGCTCCACCCGTTCGGCATGGTAGCCATAGGCGCGCGCGAGCATCGTGAAATCCGGATTCTCCAGCGTGGTGCCCGAGACGCGGGCCGGGTAGCTGCGTTCCTGGTGGGCGCGGATCGTGCCATAGATGCCGTTGTTGAGGACCAGCACGATCGGCTGCGCCCCGGCCTGCATCGCCGTGCCCAGTTCCTGGCAGTTCATCTGGAAATCGCCGTCGCCCGCGAAGCAGACGACGGTGCGTTCCGGGTGCGCGATCTTTGCCGCGACCGCAGCGGGCAGTCCGTAGCCCATGGCGCCCGACTGCGGGGCCAGCAGGCGCGCCTTGGGTCCGAACCTGAAGAACTTGTTGGGCCAGACGGTGAAGTTGCCCGCACCGTTGGTCAGGATCGCGTCTTCGGGCAGGACCTCGCGCAGATGCGCCGTCACCAGCCCCATGTCCACGGGCGAAGGCTGCGGCGGCAGGTCGAAACCCGCTTCCCAGTCCGCCCGGGCCCTCGCCCGCCATTCGCCCCAGCCACCCCTGACCGGGCGCAGCGCGGCGGCAAAGGCGTTCGGCCCGGCCTGAATGCCAAGGGCCGGTTGATAGACCTTGCCGATCTCACGGTCCGAGGCATGGACGTGGATCAGGGTCTGCGCCGGCACCGGAACGGACAGGAGCGTGTAGCCATCCGTCGTCATCTCGCCGAAGCGGACGTTGAGCGCGAGGATCACGTCCGCCTCGCGGACCTGCCGCTTCACATGTGCGGGCATGCCCACGCCCGCCTCGCCCGCGTAGACGGGTGAATGGTTGTCGAACTGGTCCTGATAGCGGAAGGCGGCGATCACCGGAATGTCGCTGGTCTCGGCAAAGGCCTGCAGGTCGGCGCGGCCCGGTTCCGTCCAGTTGCAGCCTCCGACAAGGATCATCGGGCGCGCGGCGGCCTTCAGGCGCGCCAGCGCCTCGTCCATCGTGGAGGCAGACGGCGCCGGCTCCGCGATCCGCGCCGGGGCGGTCAGCGGGACGGCCTCGGTCAGGCTGGTGAGCATGTCCTCCGGCAACGCGATCACAACCGGCCCGGGGCGACCCGTCGTTGCGGTCGTCCAGGCGCGGGCCAGGAATTCCGGGATGCGCTCCACCCGGTCGATTTCCACCACCCATTTGGCGACGGTCGCGAACATGGCGCGGTAGTCGATTTCCTGAAACGCCTCGCGGCCCTTCATGTCGGTCCCGACCTGACCGACGAAACAGATCATCGGCGCGGAATCCTGCATCGCGGTATGGATGCCGATCGAGGCGTTCGTCACCCCCGGCCCCCGCGTCACCATGCAGATGCCCGGCTCACCCGTCAGCTTCCCCCAGGCAGCCGCCATGAAGGCCGCGCCCCCCTCGTTCCGGCAAAGGACGAAGTCGAACCGCCCCTCGGTGTCGTGCAAGGCGTCCAGCACCGCGAGAAAGCTTTCGCCCGGCACCCCGAAGGCCTTCCGCGCCCCAAGCGCGACAAGGCTGTCCACCAATAGCCGACCGCCGTTCCGCATCATGCACAGCCCCGATACCTCGTCCGCGCCCAACTTGGGCCTTTCGCTGACAAGGCGAAAGCAAGAAGGACAGGGAATCGACAAGTTTTTCTTGTCGATTTCCACCCGGGAAAGCGCCCGCGATCATGGGTCCTACCGGGCAAGCCGTGCGCTTCAATTGGGTCATCAGGCGTCTCCGGAACGGAGCACGCAGGCTTTCTGCGGTGGCGAACGCCCGAGGCCAGGTCCGGCAACTGGACTGCCGCCCGTGCCGTCGACCGGTCGCGGACCCCGGACCCCGACACCCCGCCTTCCAGCGCCGGGATCAGGGCAAGCCCTGCCGCAAGGCGCATCATCAGCCGGCGAAGGTATAGGCCGTCTTGACCGAGGTGTAGAAGTCCATGGCCATACGCCCCTGCTCGCGCCCGCCCAGGGACGAAGCCCCGCGCCCGCCGAAGGGCACATGGTAGTCCACCCCAGCAGTCGGCAGGTTCACCATGACCATCCCGGCCTTCGATCCGCGGCGGAAGGCGGTGGCGTACTTCAAGGACCCCGTGCAGATGCCCGAGGACAGGCCGTAGGGCGTGTCGTTCGCGACCGCCAGGGCCTCGTCGAAATCGGCCACGCGGATCACGCTTGCGCAGGGGCCGAAGATTTCCTCTCGGCTGGTCCGCATGTCGTTGCGCGCATTGACGAACAGCGCCGGCGCCTGGAAACTGCCCGGCCGGTTCAGCCGCTGGCCGCCCACCACCTCGCACCCTTCCTCGCCCGCGAGCCGCACATTGTCGAGGTTGCCCGCGAGTTGCCCCTCGGACACCACCGGCCCGATCTGCGTTTCCGCCTCCAGCGGATCGCCCAGCCGCAGCGCCCCCATGGCGGCGGCGAGTTTCTCGACGAAGGCATCGTGAATACGGTCCTCGACGATCAGCCGCGAGGATGCCGTGCAGCGCTGCCCGGTAGAGAAGAAGGCGCCGTTCAGGCAGGCGTTGACGGCGATATCCAGATCGGCATCGGCCATCACCACCATCGGGTTCTTGCCGCCCATCTCCAGCTGGACCTTCTTCATCCCCGCCGCGCAGCCCGCCGCGATGCCGCGTCCGACCCGTTCGGAGCCGGTGAAGGAGATCGCCGCCACCTCGGGGGTCTGCACCAGCGCCGCCCCGATCTCGGAGCCTCGTCCCATCACGAGGTTGAAGACGCCGGGCGGGCAACCGGCTTCCTCGAGCACTTCGGCCAGAACATGCGCGCAGCCCGGGGTCAGGTCGGCGGGCTTCATCACCACGGCGTTTCCTGCGGCAAGTGCGGGCGCGGCCTTCCAGGCCGGAATCGCAATCGGGAAGTTCCAGGGCGTGATCAGGCCGACGACGCCCAGAGGTTCGCGCATCACGTCCACCTCGACACCGTCGCGGATCGAGTTCAGCTTTTCGCCGGGGTCGCGCACCGCCTCGCCCGCGTAGAAATGGAAGAGCTGAGCTGCCCGCAACGCCTCGCCCTTCGCCTCGGCAAGGGTCTTGCCCTCCTCGCGGGCGAGAAGCCGGCCGAGCGCGTCGTTCCGCGCAAGCAGGAGATCACCCGCCCGCCGCAACACGTCCGACCGCAGTTGCGGAGACCCGCGGCCCCATCCGGGCTGTGCCGCCTTTGCCGCCGCCACCGCCGCCTCGACATCCGCCTGGTTGCCCCGGGCATAAAGACCGATCAGGTCATCGGGATTGGCCGGACTGCGGTTCTCGCTGGCCTCTGCCGCAGCGCACCACTGGCCGCCGATGAAGTTGCGCTTGATCTCGGACATGGTCGTCTCCTACCTGCAGGTCTGTCAGTCAGCATCGTTTCCGGCACTAAGGCCCGGCGAGGAAGACTGTCAATCCGCCAGCCCAGCCGGCTGTCCCGGCCGTTACAACCCCGCGCGGCCTGTCGGGACGGAAAACCGACGCATGTCAGACGCGGACCTGACGCATCCCGCCCCGCTTTGCGGACAGCGCGGACCCGTGGTACCACCGCCTCGGACGATCGACCGGGGGGCCCCATGCAGAAGACCGTCAAGGACTACATCCGCACGATTCCCGACTTCCCGCACGAGGGTATCCTCTTTCGCGATGTGACCACGCTCTTTGCCGATGCCCGCGGCTTCCGGATGGCGATCGACCAGCTTCTCCACCCCTATGCCGGCGCCCGGATCGACAAGGTCGTGGGGCTGGAGGCACGCGGGTTCATCCTTGGCGGGGCGATCGCACACCAGTTGACCAAAGGCTTCGTGCCGATCCGCAAGAAGGGCAAGCTGCCCGGCCGGACCATCGCGCAGGGCTACACGCTCGAATACGGCGAGGCGGTGATGGAGGTCCACGAGGACGCCATCGCGCCGGGCGAGAAAGTCTTGATTGTCGATGACTTGCTGGCCACGGGCGGGACCTGCGAGGCGGGCATCAAGCTTTGCGAGCGGCTCGGGGCCGAGGTTGTCGGCTGCGCCTTCGTCGTCGACCTGCCGGAGCTTGGCGGCCGGCGGCTTCTGGAGCGGCTCGGCATGAAGGTGCATGTCCTATGCGAATTCGAGGGGGCTTAACCGGCGGGTAAGGAATCGGCGCTAAATCTCTCCTTGCGCCCCTCGGGGGGCACGTTCGCAACGTGAGTTTCGCGGCTCCCGCCCCGCCGGTCCTTCCCCCGGCGGGGCGTTCCTTTTCAGGGCGGGATTACTGCACCGGGGTTCAGGATGCCAAGGGGATCAAGGGCTTGCTTTATTCTCCGCATGGCCGAAAGTTTCGCCGGATCGCCGTAGCGGGCCAGCTCCGCCGTCTTCAGCCGGCCGATCCCATGCTCGGCGCTGATCGAGCCGCCGTGTTCGTGGACAAGGTCGTGGACCGCCCGGGTGACGGCCGGGGCATGGCCGGCCCAGGTGGCCCGGTCTTCGCCCTGCGGCGGGAAGACGTTGTAATGCAGGTTGCCGTCGCCGAGATGGCCGAAGGCGTTTATGCGGAAGGGGCCGAGGGCGCGCAGGGTTGCGTCGGCGCGCGGCAGGAAGGCTGCGATTTCCGAGAGCGGCAGCGAGATGTCATGCGATGCGACGGCACCGATCCGGCGGTTCGCCTCGGGGATCCGCTCGCGCAGGTCCCAGAGCATCTGCCGCTGCGCCCCGCTCGCGGCGAGCACGGCGTCGTCGACGAGCCCTTCGGTGGCTGCCGCCTCGTAGATGTCGCCCAGCACCGTCTCGGGATCGATTCCCGGCGGCAGGCCAAGCTCCATCAGCACCGACCATTCCGGTCGGCCCGCAAGTGGCTGGCGCACTTCCGGCAGCGCCTCGTCGAGAAACCGCAGCCCCTGCCCGCCGATCAGTTCGAAGGTGGATACGGCACCCCCGGTCTTTTCCTGCGCCAGCGCGAGAAGACGTAGCGCCCCGGCCGGGCCGGTCACTTCGAGGAACGCCGTCGCCAGGGCGGCAGGGCGCGGGAAGAGCCGGAGCGTGGCGGCGGTGAGGATGCCGAGCGTGCCCTCGGAGCCGACGAGGAGGTCGGTGACGTCGTAGCCGGTGTTGTCCTTCCGGAGCCGCTTCAGACCATGAAGGATGCTGCCGTCCGCCAGCACCGCCTCCACCCCGAGGCAAAGGGCCCGCGCGTTGCCATAGCGCAGGACGGCCGTGCCGCCGGCGTTGGTGGCCAGGACGCCCCCCATCCGCGCCGTGCCTTCTGAGGCGAGCGAGAGCGGGAAGAGGAAGCCTGCCGCCTCGGCCGCCGCCTGGACGTCGGCCAGCGTCATGCCCGCCTCGGCGATCATCAGCCCCTCCTCCGGCCAGATGCCGCGCGAGGCCGCCATCCGCTCGAGCGAGAGGATAAGGGGCATCGGTCCCTCGGGCAGGACCTGGCCGAGGACGAGCCCCGTCCCCCCGCCCCAGGGCACGATCCCCACCCGTGCCGCGGCACAGGCGCGCACGATAGCCGCCACCTGTTCCACGCTGCGGGGACGGGCGAGCAGCGCGGCGGGCGTCACGCCCTTGCCACGCGGCTCCTCGAGGTATCCGGGCTCGGCCGGGGAAAGGGTCCCCGCGGGGAGGGCGGCAGCGAGCGCCTCGGCGAAGGCGGTATCGACGGGGTTCAGCATGGGGCGATGAAGCACGCGCCGGATCGCCACCGCAAGGGGGCAGTCGCGCGGCTTCACTCAAGCGGGCGTGGTGCGACCGCGATCACCGTCGGCCGCGACGGCAGGGTGGCGAGCGTAACCTCCACCGCGCTTTCCCTGCGGATCTCGATCACGAAGTCCTCCTCCATCCCGGAGAGGAAGCGCGCGAGGTTCTCCGGACCGAACCAGTGCATCGGCAGCACGATCGAGGACCGCAGCCTTTTCAGTACCTTGATCATCGTCGGCAGGTCGAGCGTCATGCCGCCATCGACCGGCGCCATGACCACGTCGAGCCGCCCGAGTGCCGCATATTGCTCCGGCGTCGGCTCGTGATGCAGGTGGCCGAGATGCCCGATGCAGAGACCTGCCGCCTCGAAGACGAAGATCGAGTTGCCGGCGGGCTCCACCGTGCCGTCAAACCCGCGGATGTCGGTCGGCACGTTGCGCACCAGCATCTCGCCGAGGTCGAGGTGATGGTCGGCCGGCTCCCCGGTATAGTCCCAGCCCTGCAGGACATGGGGAATGCGCTCGTCGGGCTCGGAGGTCCAGTGGGAGGAATGGGCGTGGTTCATCGTCACGACGTCGGGCACGACATCGCCCGGACCGAGGCGCCCGGTGTAGTCGGTGGCGACGGACAGGCCGCCGGGCGTCTCGATCAGGAAGGTGGAATGACCGACGTACGAAAGCCGCACCGTCCCGGCGGGCAGCGGATCGCCCCATTTCGCCTGCCAGATCATGCCGGGCGCGGCCCCGGCGATGGCGATGCAGTGGCTCGGCACGCGACTTTCGGCCAGGGCGGAGGTCCCCGTGGCGGCGATGCAGGCGGCGAGGGAGACTGCGAGAATCCGGGTCATTGCGGCGTGAAAGTCTAGCACATCACGGCGTGCTGCCGCTATGGCACCCCCACGCAGTGCGCCTAAGTGCCGGTCTTCACCTTCGTCCAGAGACGGGTGCGACCGCGCAGCGCCTTGGCGTCCAGGTTCCGGTCGGGGAAAAGGCGCTCCCTCACCTCCACCGGAGGATAGAAGCCGGGATCACCGAGGATCGCCGGATCGACCAGGGCAGAGGCCGCCGCGTTCGCATTCGCGAAGAAGACCGTATTGGTCACATCGGCGATCACCTCGGGCCGCAGCATGTAGTCGATGAAGGCATAGGCCGCGTCGACGCGCGCGGAATCGGCCGGGATTGCCATCAGGTCGATCCACATCAGCGTGCCCTCGCGGGGGATCGCATAGGCAACCTCGACACCGTTTCCGGCCTCGGCGGCGCGGGCCTGCGCAATGCCCGCGTCGCCGCTATAGACCAGCGCGACACAGATATTCCCTGCCGCAAGGTCGCCGGTGGCCTTCTGATTGTTGAAATAGCGCACCGAGGGCGCAATGGCCGAGAGAAGCGCGCCGGCGCGCTCCAGTTCGGCCGGATCGTCGGAATATGGCTCGGCGCCGAGATAGTTCAGCGCGATCGACAGGACTTCGACCGGCGAATCGAGCATGGCGATGCCGCAATCGGCCAGCTTTGCGGCGTTCTCCGGCTTGAAGATCGCGTCGAGCCTGTCCATCGGCTGTTCGCCGAGCCGTTCCGCGACCAGCGCCGGGTTGTAGGCGATGCCGACGGTGCCCCAGGTATAGGGCACGCCCAGTTGGCGCCCCCCGGGGACGGTGTCGAGGGCGGCAAGGACCGACGGATCGAGGTTCCGGTAGTTGGCGAGCCGGTCCGGCTCGATCGGCAACAGCGCCCCGACCTGGAGTTCGCGTTCGGCATTCGAGGTGGCTGGAAAGACAACGTCGTAGCCGCTGCCTCCGGTAAGCAGCTTGGTCTCCAGCATCTCGTTCGAGTCGAAGTAGCCGAGCGTCACCGTCGTGCCGGTCTCGGCTTCGTAGCGGGCGATCGTCTCGGGGCCGAAATAGTCGGCCCAGTTGTAGATGGCGAGTTCGCCCGCGTCGGCGCCGGTGACGGCGAAGAACGCGGCGAAGGACAGGGTCGCGACAAATCGGGTGGTCGCGGAGCCTGACGTGACACGGTTGCTTGCACTGGCGGCGGCTCTGGCGGTGCGGTCCATGATCTTCCTGTCGCTCTGTTCCGGTGGAACAAGCTTACGCACTGGCGATCACACCGAGAATTCGGTTAGAGGAGTATGCCTAAAGGAGTAGTAACGACGATGAGTATCTTGGCCGGTCAACTGCCGGAAGGCTGGGTCGCCGCGCTGGCCGATCTTGTCGGCGCGATGGACGGCGCGCGCTTTCCCTCTGCCCTTCGGCAGGTGCTCGCCCTTTGCTGCCAGTTCGATTCGCTCGTCATCACACGATACGCGGGCACCGTCCCGCCGCAGGCGCTGTTCCACGATCTCGACGATGTACAGGCGGCAATCACGGTCGCATTCTACGCCACCGGTCCCTATCTGCTCGACCCGTTCTACCATGCGTGCCGCAACCGGCAGGGGCCAGGGGTCTACCGGTTGCGGGACATAACGGCCGAGGGGTTCTTCCGGTCGGAATACTATCGCAGTTTCTACCGCCGGACGCGCATCAGCGACGAGATCGCCCTTCTGATTCCGAACGCAGCGGAAGGCTGGATCACTCTGTCGCTCGCGCGGCGATTTCGCCGCGCTCCCTTTACCGAGGCCGACGCGGCGGCACTGAAGGCCGTTTATCCTCTCGCCCGCGGAGCCGTCCTGCGGCAATGGGGTACGCGCGCTCACGGGCAGCACGCCGAAGTCGATGCGGATATCGAATCGCGGCTGGCGCTTTTCGCGGCCGATCAGCTCAGCCCGCGCGAGGCCGAAGTCGTCCAGTTGATCCTGAGCGGGCATTCCACCCACGCGGCGGCTGACGCGCTGGGGATATCGCCCGGCACGGTGAAGGTCCACCGCCGCCATGCCTACGCGAAGCTGAATGTGGGATCCCAGTCCGAGCTCTTTTCGCTCGCGACGAGATTTCTGATGGCGCAATCCGGCTGAGCGAGGTTCGCGGCCGGATCTCGGCCGGTCTCAGCCGGCGTCGGTCCGCCCGCGACGGTCGCTGCGCAGGTTGGCGTAAAGGACGTGATTGCGCCAGCGGCCGTTGATCTGCAGGTAGCTCTGGGCCACACCCTCGTACTTGTAGCCGCATTTCTCCAGAACCCCGCGCGAGGCGGCGTTTTCCGGCAGGCAGGCGCTTTCGAGGCGGCTGAGGTCGAGCGTGGAGAAGCAATGGTGGATGACGGCGCGCAGCGCCTCGGCCATGTAGCCCTGGCGGGCGAAGGGCGCGCCGACCCAGTATCCGATCGTAGCCGCCTGCGCAGGCCCGCGGCGGATGTTGTCCACGGTGACCGCCCCGAGCAGGGCCATGTCCGAACGGCGGATCAGGAAGAGCGGCATCGCCGTGCCCCCGGAAAAGGCCCGCGCCGCCCAGTAGACACGGTTTGTGAAGGCCTTGCGCGTCAGGTGGTCGGCCGACCACGTCGGCTCCCACGGGCTGAGAAAGGCGCGGCTGTCCTCCCGAAGGCTCGCCCATGCACGGAAGTCGGAATGCTGCGGCAGGCGGAGCGTCATCCGCTCCGTCTCGATGCGGACCTTCCGCCGCCGCACGAGCATCAGGCGGCGAGCCTTTCGCGCAGTCGGTCGAGCGTCGGGGCATGATCGACCGGGCCATAGAGTGCGAGCGCGGTCGCCGCGGTTTCCACGATCCCTCCGGCAAAGCGCAAGACGTCGGCGCGGGTGACCGCCTCTATCTCGGCCGTGCTTTCCTCCACCGTCTGCACCCGGCCCCAGATCGCAACATGCCGCGCCATGCGCTCGGCCCGGCCCGAGGGACTTTCGAGCCCCATGAGGAGCCCCGCCTTCATCTGCGCCCGCGCCCGCGCCACCTCGGCCTCGGTCATGTCCTCGGCCGCGCGCTTCATCTCCTCGACAGTGAGGCCGGAAAGGTCGCCGATCTCCTCGGCCGAGGTGCCGGCATAGATCGTCAGCATCCCGGTGTCGTCGTAGGCCCCGGTCTGCGCGTAGATCGAGTAGCAGAGGCCGCGTTCCTCGCGGATCCTCTGGAAAAGGCGCGAGGACATGCCGCCGCCGAGGGCGGTCGTATAGACCTGCGCGGTGTGGAAATCCTCGTTCCGCACGCTCGGCGCCTCGAACCCCAGCGCGAAATGGACCTGTTCGAGGTCCCTCACCTCGCGCCGCTCGCTCCCCTGCCAGCGCGCGGGCTGGAGACTCTTGCGGCCGACCGGTGCGAGATGACCGAAGGCGGCCTCGGCAGCTCTCACCACCTGGTCATGCTCGACCGCCCCGGCGGCGGCGAGGATCATCTGGTCGGGCCCGTAGTGCTCGCCGATGAAGCCGGTGAGATCCGGGCGCCCGAAGGCCGCGACCCGCTCTGCCGGGCCGAGGATCGTGCGGCCGAGCGCCTGGTCGGGGAATGCCGCTTCCTGCAGCCAGTCGAAGATGATGTCGTCTGGCGTGTCGAGCGCTTGGCCGATCTCCTGCAGGATCACATGGCGCTCGACCTCGATCTCCTTCGGGTCGAATACGGGGTTCAGCACGATGTCGGAGATGACGTCGAGCGCCATGGGCACGTCCGGCTCCAGCACGCGAGCGTAGTAGGCCGTCATCTCGCGCGAGGTATAGGCGTTGATGTAGCCGCCCACGTCCTCGATCTCCTCGGCGATGCGGGCAGCGGAGCGGCGCTTCGTGCCCTTGAAGGCCATGTGTTCGAGGAAATGGGCGATGCCGTTCTGGTCCGCCCGCTCGTGCCGTCCACCGGCGGTCAGCCATACGCCTACGGCGGCCGAGGCGAGGCCCGGCATCCGTTCGGTGACGATGCGCAAGCCATTGGGAAGCGTGGTGAGAAGGACAGTCAATTCCTGCGCCTTTCCTTGATCAGCGCCTCAAGCGCCGCGAGGTCGTTCGGAACGGGGGTCACACGCTCGGACCGGTCGAAGAGATCGGCCATGCGGGCCGGCAGCCCCGGCCGGAGTCCTGTCGCGCGCTCGACCGCGTCGGGGAACTTCGCCGGATGCGCGGTGGCGAGCGTGATCATCGGCACGGCCGGATCGCGCTGCGCTTCGGCCACGGCGACGCCCACCGCCGAATGCGGGCAGAGAAGCTCGCCCGTGTCGCCGTGAGTCCGGGCGATGGTGGCGAGCGTCTCCTCCTCGGACACGCGGCCCGAGGCATAGGTCCCGCGCAGCGCCTGAAGCGCGCCCTGGCTGATGCCGAAGCCGCCCTCGCGCTTCAGTTCCTCCATGAGCTGCGCCACCGCCTTGCCGTCGCGCCCGTAGGCGTCGAAGAGCGCACGCTCGAAGTTCGACGAGACCTGGATGTCCATCGAGGGCGAAAGCGAGGGTTTCACCCCATCGGTCGCGTAGCGCCCCGTCGTCAGGCAGCGATGCAGGATGTCGTTCTGGTTGGTGGCGATCACCAGCCTTTCGACGGGTAGCCCCATGCGCTTTGCGATCTGGCCCGCGAATATGTCGCCGAAGTTGCCGGTGGGCACGGTGAAGCTGACGGCACGCTCCGGCGCGCCGAGCGAGACCGCGGCGGTGAAGTAGTAGACGACCTGGGCCAGCACGCGCGCCCAGTTGATCGAGTTGACGCCGGCAAGGCCGACCGCGTCGCGGAAGGCGAAATCGTTGAACATGTCCTTCAGCCGCGCCTGGCAGTCGTCGAAGTCGCCCGCGAGGGCGAGCGCGTGGACATTCGCCTCGGACGGCGTGGTCATCTGCCGCCGCTGCACGTCCGAGACGCGACCTTCCGGGAAGAGGATGAAGACGTCGACGTTGTCGAGCCCGCGGAAGGCCTCGATCGCGGCAGAGCCGGTGTCGCCGGAGGTGGCGCCGACGATGGTGATCCGCCGCCCATCCCGCGCGAGCGCGATCTGGAAGAGCTGGCCGATGAGTTGCATCGCGAAGTCCTTGAAGGCGAGCGTCGGGCCGTGGAAGAGCTCCAGCAGGAAATGATTGGGGGCGAGCTGGACGAGCGGGGCGCGGGCGGCATGGCCGAAGCCCCGGTAGGCGGCGTCGATGGCGCCACGGAACTCGGCATCGGTGAAGGTGTCGCCGACGAAGGGCCGCATCACCCGGTAGGCCGTCTCCTCGTAGGAGAGGCCCGCCAGCCCGGCAATCTCGTCCGGAGGCATCGCAGGGGAGCCTTCGGGCACATAGAGCCCGCCGTCGCGGGCAAGGCCCGTCAGCATCGCCTCGCCGAAGCTCAGGACCGGAGCGGCACCCCGGGTGGAGACATAGCGCATGGATCGTCCCTCAGCCTACCCGCCGCCTGATACGCCACAGAAAGAAGACTGTCATCCCCGCCCAGACGGCAGCGAGGGAAAACCAGGTGATCGCATACTGGCGGTGATCGTTCGGGATGGCGGCGGCGCCGACCGGCACAGGCTCCACGCCCTGCGCGTCGCCCTCGACCAGTCGCGCCACGACCAGCACCGGCTCGGTGTTCAGCGCTGCGGCGAGCGCCGGAACGTCGCGCGCGAACCAGAGCCCGGCGGCGGCGTCGGGCGGGGGCGTGAAGGCGTCCGTCTCGTCCGGCCAGTGCAGGTTTCCGGTGACCGCCAGCGCGACAGGCGGCCGTGGCATCCCGCGCCCGGCCTCGGAGAGGAACCCGCGGTCGAGGAGGATGCGGCGCCCACCCTCGGTCTCGAAGGCGGCGATCACCTCGTAGCCCGCGCCTTCACCCTTCCTTCCGGAGAGGACGAGCGCATCTTCCCCGGTTGTGTGCCCGGCAAGCGTGACAGGGCGGTAGAGGTCGGCGGCCGGATCGGGCCCGGCGAGCGTGTCGAACGGCACGGGCTCCGCCGCGATCCGCGATTCGATCGTCGCGATGATTCCTTCCTTCCAGTGAAGCCGCTGCACCTGCCATAGGCCGAGCGACAGGAGCACGGCCACGCCGCCCGCCCCGACAACCAGAAGAAAGAGTAATCGCCGCATTTGTCCTCAAAGGCGAAGCGCGGGGGATGGCCCCGCGCCCGGCCATTCCGGTCGGCCGTGGCCGATCAGGCACTGCCCCAGATGTAGATCGCGGCGAAGAGGAAGAGCCAGATCACGTCGACGAAGTGCCAGTACCAGGCTGCCGTCTCGAAGCCCACATGCTGTTCCGGCGTGAAGTGACCCTTCATCGCGCGGAACATGCAGACCAGCAGGAAGATCGTCCCGATGATGACATGCGCGCCGTGGAAGCCGGTCGCCATGAAGAACGAGGCGCCGTAGATGTTGCCGGCGAAGCCGAAGGCCGCGTGGCTGTACTCGAAGGCCTGGAACAGCGTGAAGAGAGCGCCGAGCGCGGCACCGAGCGCGAGGCCCGAGATCATGTCGCGCCGGTTGTTCTCGTGCACCAGCGCATGGTGCGCCCAGGTCACCGCGGCGCCGGAGCAGAGAAGGATCAGCGTGTTGATCAGCGGCAGGTGCCAGGGGTCGAACGTCTCGATCCCTGCCGGCGGCCAGACACCGTCCTTCAGGGGGCTGTCCGGCCCCATCGGATAGAGCGCGTGCTTGAAGAAGGTCCAGAACCAGGCCGAGAAGAACATCACCTCGGACATGATGAAGAGGATGAAGCCGTAGCGCAGGCCGATGCGGACGACCGGCGTGTGATCGCCCGTGTTGCCCTCGTGGACGACGTCCGACCACCAGCCGTACATGACATAGAGCACGAGAGCGACGCCCGCGAGGAAGACGAAGGGCGTGATGCCCTTCATCCACAGGACCGCGCCGAAGAGCATGACGAATCCGCCGACCGCCCCGAGGAGGGGCCAGAGCGAGGGCTTGAGAATGTGGTAGTCGTGGTTTTTCGCGTGCGCCATGTCGGTTTCCCTGCTTGGGCCTCAGTTGTAGTCGGCCGAAGTCGCCGGCGAAAGGCTCGCCTGCTCTTGCGGCAATTCGGTCTGGTAGAAGGTATAGCTCAGCGTGATGTTGCGGATACGGCCCGCGTCACGATCCTGAAGTATCTCGGGATCGACGTAGAAGACCACCGGCATTTCCACCCGCTCGCCCGGTTCAAGCACCTGCTCGGTGAAGCAGAAACACTCGATCTTCGTGAAGTAGTAGCCCGCGAGGTCGGGGGCGACGTTGTAGGCGGCGGTGCCGGCGACCGGCTTGTCGGTCGGATTGTAGGCCTCGTAGAAGGCCATGCCGGTCTCGCCGATCTTCAGCCGCATCTCGTTCTGCGTCGGGTGGAACTCCCACGGCATGGAGGGTTCCTTGTTCGCATCGAACCGGATGGTGACGTATTCCTCGGCGACCTGGCTGTGGTTTTCGGCCTGCACGCCCGGGGTGCCGCCGTAGCCGGTCACCCGGCAGAACCAGCCGTAGAACGGGACCGCCGCCCAGGCGAGGGCGCCCATGGTCACCACCACGCCCACCAGAAGCGCCGCGATGCGGCCATTGCCGTCGAGCCGCTTCATTGCTTTGCCTCCGCGGAGGGCAGCTTGCCTTCGCGCAGGTGCGATATCTTCACGACGGAGAGGCCGAAGATCAGCGCCACGAAGGCGCCGAGGACGAGCCCGAGGCCGAGGTTGCGGCCGCGCCGGCGGGTATGAAGTTCATGCTCGGGATGGATCGCCATCACCAGCCTCCGAGTCCGAAGGTCGTAAGGCTGTGCTCCACCAGGAGTGCGCCGAAATGAAGGAAGAGATATGCGAGCGAGAAACGGAAGAACGCCTTCTCCGCCCTGTACCTGTCGGCCTCGGCCGCAGCGTCGTCGCGGCGCGCGATCCGGACGGCACCGAGGATGAAGAGTGCATTCAGAACCACCGCAGCCGCCAGCACGACGGGGCCGCCGACGGACGAAAGCGCGAGCGCGAAAGCGAAGGGCGCGAGGAGAATTGTGTAGGAGAGGATGTGCTTGCGTGTCGCTCTGCGTCCGTGCGTGACGGTCAGCATCGGCACGCCGGCGTTGGAGTAGTCGTCCTTCATGAAGAGCGCGAGCGCCCAGAAATGCGGCGGAGTCCACATGAATATGAGCGCGAACATCAGGATGGATTCGACGCTGATGCCACCGGTGGCGACCGCCCATCCGATCATCGGCGGGAAGGCCCCGGCGGCGCCGCCGATCACGATGTTCTGCGGCGTCCTCCGCTTCAGCCAGATCGTGTAGACGACGACGTAGAAGAAGATGGTGAAGGCGAGAAAGCCGCCGGCAAACCAGTTCGCCGCCAGTCCGAGCATCGCGCAGGAAATGCCCGACAGGGCGAGACCAAGCGCCAGCGCCTCGCCCGCGCCGACCCGACCGGCCGGGATCGGCCGCGACGCGGTGCGCCGCATCACCCGGTCTATGTCGGCGTCATACCACATGTTGAGCGCGCCCGAGGCGCCGCCGCCGAGCGCGATGAAGAGGATCGCGGTGAAGGCGACAAAGGGATGAACCGGGACCGGAGCGACGATGAGCCCGACCATGGCGGTAAAGACGACGAGCGACATGACGCGCGGCTTCAGAAGCTGCACGTAGTCGCCGAAGCCGGCTTCCCGCCCATGGTCGATGGCGCTCAAGTCGCTCATGTCTCAGGTCCCCTCCCCGCCGGCGGCGCAGACTGCACTGCGCCGGCGCGGCCCAGATTCAGTCGGCCGATGCGACCTTGACCGGCGCCGAAATGCCAAGGCCCGCAGTCTTGGTCCGGGCAAGCCAGTCGTCGTAGACCGCCTGGCTCACGACTTTCACGGTGATCGGCATGTAGGCATGGTCCTTGCCACAAAGCTCCGAACACTGGCCGAAATAGACACCCTCGCGCTCCGCGTTGAACCAGAGCTGGGCGATCCGGCCGGGCACGGCATCCTGTTTCACGGCAAAGGCCGGAACCGTCCAGGAATGGATCACGTCCAGCGCGGTGACCTGCACCAGCACGGTCTTGCCCACCGGGATGACAACGGCATTGTCGGTGGCAAGGAGGTATTCGTCGGCCGAGTAGCCGTTCGCCTCAAGTTCGTCGCGTCCGAGAAGGAAGCTGTCGAACGCGATCTGCTCGTCGGGGTATTCGTAGGACCAGAACCACTGGTTGCCGGTCGCCTTGATCACGAGATCGGGGTCTACAGGCATTTCCTGCTGCTTGAAGAGCGTCGGCAGCGAGAAGGAGCCAAGGACGACGAGGATCAGGACCGGGACCAGCGTCCAGGTGATCTCGACCGGCGTGTTGTGGCTGAACTTCGCCGGCGTCGGATTGGCGCGGCTGTTGAAGCGCAGGATGACGATGAGGAGCAGCGTCACCACCAGTGCGACGACCGCGATGCAGAGCCAGAGCAGCATGTGATCGAGCCACTGCTGGTCCCGCGCGAGTTCCGTGGCCGCCGGCTGGAACCCCGTACTAGTGCCGCTGGGATTGGGCTTGCCGACGACCTCGAGCCCGGTGATCCCGTCCTGGGCCCAGGCCGCCCCGGCGATCAGGCTTGCGGTGATGGCGGCCCCTAGGCCGGAGAAAGAGGGTGCAAAACGCATGTCGAGTTCCCGTTCCTGCCGCGGCTTCTTCCTGCCGCTTTCAGCTCCGCCCGCGCCCGAAACCTCCTCCGGGTCGGCCGGTTGTATCCGGGTTCTCTAAAATCATATTAGAGGAAGTGCGACAAGCGAAACCATTGCGGCACGTCGCCGCTTTTTGACTTATATCAAGGACCAAGAGGCCAGCGCGATGACAGATGCCCGGTTTTCCCCCTTCGAGACTCTGCTTGACCAGGGTCGCGCGCTCGCGATTCTGCGGGAGGCCGTTGCGGGGGGCGACGACGGCGAACTTTTCCTGGAGCGCCGCCGGTCCGAGGCGCTGATGTTCGACGACGGCCGGCTCAGGACGGCGAGCTACGACGCCTCCGAGGGATTCGGGCTCCGCGCGATCCGGGGCGAGGTCTCCGGCTATGCCCATGCGACGGAGATCTCGGAAGCGGCGCTCAGGCGCGCCGCCGAGACGGCGCGCCTCGCCGTCGGCCAGGGCGGCGGCACGATGGCGCCCCCCCCGCCGGGCACGAACCTGAAGTTCTACGCCGACGCCGACCCGATGGCCGATGCCACCTTCGGCGTGAAGGTGGAGACCCTGCGCGAGATCGACGCCTTCGCCCGCGCGCTCGACCCCCGGGTCGTGCAGGTCTCGGCCACCATCGCCGCCTCCCTGCAGGAAGTCTTCATCCTGCGGCCCGAGGGCGGGCTCGTCTCCGACATCCGCCCGATGGCTCGGCTCAACGTCTCGGTGATCGTGGAAGAGAACGGGCGCCGCGAATCGGGCTCGACCGGCGGCGGCGGGCGCGCCGGATTGGCGGCGCTCATGACGCCCGCGCATTGGCAGGACGCGGCGCGCGAGGCGCTCAGGATCGCGCTTGTCAACCTTCGGGCGGAAGCGGCGCCTGCGGGCGTGATGGACGTGGCGCTCGGCGCCGGCTGGCCGGGCATCCTTTTGCACGAGGCGGTGGGTCACGGGCTTGAAGGCGACTTCAACCGCAAGAAGACCTCGGCCTTTGCCGGGCTGATGGGACAGCGGGTGGCGGCGAAGGGCGTGACCGTGCTCGACGACGGCACGATCCCGGACCGGCGCGGCTCGATCACCGTGGATGACGAGGGCACGCCCTCGGGCAGGAACGTGCTGATCGAGGACGGCATCCTCGTGGGCTTCATGCAGGACCGGCAGAATTCCCGCCTGATGGGCGTCGCGGCCACCGGCAACGGCCGGCGCGAGAGCTTCGCCCATGCGCCGATGCCGAGGATGACCAACACCTACATGCTGGGCGGCGGGGCCGATCCGGCCGACGTGGTGGCCGAGGTGAAGGACGGCATCTATGCCGTGGGCTTCGGTGGCGGCCAGGTCGACATCACCAACGGCAAGTTCGTCTTTTCCTGCACCGAGGCCTACCGCGTGAAGGACGGCAAGGTCGGCGCGCCGGTCAAGGGCGCGACGCTGATCGGCGACGGGGCCACGGCACTGAGGAACATCCGCGCCATCGGCAACGACATGACGCTCGACCCCGGCATCGGCAATTGCGGCAAGGCCGGGCAATGGGTGCCGGTGGGCGTCGGCCAGCCGACGCTCTTGATCGGCGGGCTGACGGTGGGCGGCTCGGCGGCATGAGGGCGCGCGCAGCCGCGCAGAAGCCCGAATGAAGGCTGCGGCGATCTACGCCGCCGCGGCCTTGGCCGAGATCGCAGGCTGCTTCGCCTTCTGGGCCTGGCTTCGGCTTGACCGGTCGGCCGTCTGGCTCCTTCCCGCGATGACGGCGCTCGCGGCCTTCGCTTGGCTTCTGGCGCAGAGCCCGGCAGCCTTCGCCGGACGCGCCTATGCGGCGTACGGCGGCGTCTATATCGCGGCCTCGCTCGTCTGGCTCTGGCGGGTGGAGGGGCAGCGGCCCGACGGGTTCGACATCGCCGGCGCGGCGCTATGCCTCGCGGGGGCGGCGATCATCCTCTGGGCTCCGCGCCAGGGCTGAGAAGCCAAACGCGAAACACTTCGTTTTCACCGCGACAGGGTGGCAAGCCGGGCGAATCGTAACCATTGATTAACCTTGAGGTTGCAAGGTGCCCTTGCGAATGAGGCGAAGGCACGAGGGACAAAGGTTTGTTTTCTTACCCCACCCCCTTCACCCCACCCACCACGGAAGATGACAGACTGTCGTGGCTCCGCCTCATTCGCTCCCGCCGGGTCGGGGTGGTGACCTTCTGGCGACTTCTCGAAGAATACGGATCCGCCCGCGCCGCGCTTCTGGCCCTGCCGGAGGTGGCGAAGACTGCCGGCGTCGCGGACTACACGCCCTGTCCCGAAGGCGTCGTTCTTGCCGAAATCAAGGCAGGCCATGCCGCCGGGGCGCGGCTTCTGTGCCGGGGAGAGCCCGCCTACCCGCAAGCGCTCGCCGAACTTGCCGACGCCCCGCCGGTGCTCTGGGCGC
The DNA here is from genome assembly GCF_041919395.1 of Albidovulum sp. Lineage (NCBI taxonomy): Bacteria > Pseudomonadati > Pseudomonadota > Alphaproteobacteria > Rhodobacterales > Paracoccaceae > Albidovulum > Albidovulum sp. The sequence continues at coordinate 13,205 of NZ_JAYRTX010000019.1, read as the reverse complement.
TCGGCGATCCTGCCCATGCGGCGCGGCCCATGGTAGCCCTCGTCGGTGCCCGAAACGCCTCCTCGCTCGGGCTCCGGATGGCGCGGAAACTCGCCGAGGGGCTGGGCGAAGCGGGGATCACCGTCGTCTCGGGCCTCGCCCGCGGCATCGACGCGGCCGCCCATCTCGCCGCGCTGCCAACGGGCACGGTCGCCGTGATGGCCGGGGGCGTGGACGTGATCTACCCGGCGGAAAACGCCGACCTTGCACGCGGGATCGCCGACAAGGGCCTGCGCCTCTCGGAACAGCCGATCGCGCTCGAAGCACTCGCCCGCCACTTCCCGCTGCGCAACCGGATCATCTCCGGCCTCGCCTCGGCGGTCGTGGTGGTGGAGGCCGCGGCGCGGTCGGGCAGCCTCATCACCGCGAAGACGGCACTCGACCAGGGGCGCGAGGTGCTGGCGGTGCCGGGTCATCCGTTCGATGGCCGCGCCTCGGGCTGCAATCTCCTTCTGCGCGACGGGGCGACGCTTGTCCGCGGGGTGGATGACGTACTGGAAGCGCTGGCCGGGAAGGTCCACGCCGCCCCCGCGTCTCCGCCGAGGCGGCCAGCGGCCGACCTGCCGGCGGAGGGGCTTCGTGCGGCACCCGATGGAACGCTCGTCCAGGGCGGACCCGGCCGAGCGGCCGACACCCCTGCCGGAGGTCCGACCGGCTCCATGGCGGGCGCTCCGCGTCCGCGGGCCGGGATTCGCGCGCTCCACCAGGAAATACTCGACCGCCTCGGTCCGGCGCCGCTGGCGGAGGATCAGCTCATCCGCGACCTTGACGTTCCGCCCGCCGCCGTCGCGCCGGAACTCGTCGCGCTGGAGCTTGACGGGCGGATCCTGCGCCACCCCGGCGGACTCCTGTCGCGTGCCGTCTGACAGCGGCGGGCGGCTCTCGCCGACCCATCCCGAAGCGGCGGCGTTCCTCTGGCGCGGTGCCCCTCGTCCATCTGCCGCACGGCCCAGAGATTCCATCAGCTCCGGCGGCCCGGCAACCGTTCGCGGTTCCGCCGCCGGGCACCGTTACCTGGGGAAGATCGGCCTGGGGAACCGGTCTCCGCGCCCCATCGCGTAAGCTCGCATCCGCTACGGACAGGCTTCCGGAATCACCACGCCGAACTCCGCGCAGTACATAGGTTCGGCCCACCAGACATCGGTCGCGCCGTAATACATCGCCGCGACCGCCCAGCCGGACCGCGTCCGCTGCAGCAGCGCTTGCCCGGCCGTCCAGTCGGCGTCGGGCATGAAATAGCCGGACTGCCATCCCGGCGTTGCCTGGATGTAGATCGCCCCGCCGCCGGGCCGCTGCGCCACGACCGAGGCGAAGGCCACATCGCCCGCGACACGCAGGCGGCTCACCACGAACTCGACCGGCGGGCCGAAGATCAACTCCGCCTGCGGCCGCATCGCATCCATGAGCGCGCGCCGCTCGCCCGAACCGCGCGCCGGCTCATGCCAGCCCTGCGCTGCGGCCGCTGCCGACCAGAACGTCAGCACCGCCACCAGTATCCCCCGCATCCCGGTCATTCTCCCGCCCCCCCGTCAGGCGACATACTGCGCCCGCGCCGGGCGTTCGCAAAGCGTCAGTTTGCCCGGTCGCGCGCCGCCGCCCACATGAGGACACACCTCTCGGGCCCTCCATTGACATTGTGGAGGCTTCCCCCCCATGTTCCCCGCCCGAGCCCGAACACGCTTTTTCACGAGGAAGTCATGGCCGTCGTCGTTGTCGAATCCCCCGCCAAGGCCAAGACGATCAACAAGTATCTCGGATCAGACTACACCGTTCTCGCCTCCTACGGCCATGTCCGCGACCTTCCCGCGAAAGACGGCTCGGTCGTGCCGGACGACGGATTCGCAATGACCTGGGAGGTGGCGCCGGAAAGCCGCAAGCATGTCCGCGCCATCGCCGAGGCGCTGAAGTCCGACGACACGCTGATCCTCGCCACCGACCCCGACCGCGAGGGCGAGGCGATCTCATGGCACCTGCAGGAGGCGCTGGCCTCGTCGCTGAAGAAGGGCAAGGCCGTCCGCCGCGTCACCTTCAACGCGATCACGAAATCAGCGGTGACCGAGGCGATGGCGCACCCGCGCGAGGTCGATACCGCGCTGGTGGAAGCCTACCTCGCCCGCCGCGCGCTCGACTATCTCGTCGGCTTCAATCTCTCCCCGGTGCTCTGGCGCAAGCTTCCCGGCGCGAAGTCGGCGGGGCGGGTGCAGTCGGTCTGCCTGAGGCTCATCGTCGAGCGCGAACTGGACATCGAGGCCTTCAAGGCGCGCGAATACTGGACGGTGACCGCGGTCCTCGCCACGCCGCGGGGACAGGAGTTTCAGGCGCGGCTGACCGTCCTCGGCGGCAAGAAGCTCGACCGGTTCGACCTTGCCAACGAAACCGCGGCCGAGCTTGCGGTGCAGGCGATCCGGTCGCGGGACCTGACCGTGAAGTCGGTCGAGGCCAAGCCCGCCACCCGCAACCCCTGGCCACCCTTCATGACCTCCACCCTCCAGCAGGAGGCGAGCCGCAAGTTCGGCATGGGCGCGAAGGCCACGATGTCCGCGGCCCAACGGCTCTACGAGGCGGGTCACATCACCTACATGCGAACCGACGGCATCGACATGGCGCCGGAGGCCGTCATGGCCGCGCGCGACGAGATCAAGCGCCGTTTCGGCGCGGATTACGTCCCTGACTCCCCCCGCATGTACAAGAACAAGGCCAAGAATGCGCAGGAAGCGCATGAATGCATCCGGCCGACAGACATGAGCCTCAGCCCCGACAAGCTGAAGGCGGCCGACGACCAGCGGAAGCTCTACGACCTGATCTGGAAGCGCACCATCGCCAGCCAGATGGCCGCCGCCCGGCTGGAACGGACCACGGTCGACGTGGCCAGCCCTGACGGCGAGGTGGAACTGCGCGCCACCGGCCAGGTGGTGATGTTCGACGGCTTCCTTGCCGTCTATGACGAAAGCCGCGACGACGAGGATGGCGAGGACGGCGCCCGCCTGCCGCAGATCATGGCCGGGGAACCCGCCGGGAAGCAGAAGGTCACGCCCGAGCAACATTTCACCCAGCCGCCCCCGCGCTATACCGAGGCGACGCTGGTCAAGCGGATGGAGGAGCTTGGCATCGGCCGGCCCTCCACCTACGCTTCCATCGTCACCACGATCCAGGACCGCGAATATGTCCGCAAGGACAAGGGCCGACTTATCCCCGAGGACAAGGGACGGCTCGTCACCGCGTTCCTCACGAACTACTTCCGCCGCTACGTCGAGTACGACTTCACCGCCGACATGGAGGAGGAGCTTGACGACATCTCGGCGGGCGACCGCGACTACAAGGACGTGCTCGCCCGCTTCTGGCGCGACTTCACCGCCGCCATCGCCGAGACGGCCGACCTCAGGATCGGCGAGGTGCTGGAGAAGATTGACGAGTTCCTCGCGCCGCACCTCTACCCGCCGCGCGCCGACGGATCCGATCCGCGCACCTGCCCGACCTGCGGCGAGGGGCGGCTCTCGCTCAAGACCGCACGGTCGGGCGGCGCCTTCATCGGCTGCTCGAACTATCCGGCGTGCCGCTACACCCGCGCGCTTTCGGCCCCGAACGGCGAGGAGACCGGCGCGGCGGAGCGGGTGCTGGGCGAGGATGGCGGCGACGAGATCTGGCTGAAGGCCGGCCGCTTCGGACCCTACGTCCAGCGCGGCGAGGCCACCGAGGACACCCCGAAGCCAGCCCGCGCGAGCCTGCCGAAGGGCTGGTCGCCCGAGGCGATGGACCTCGGCAAGGCGCTCAAGCTCCTCAACCTGCCGCGCGAGATCGGGCCGCATCCGGAGGACGGCGAAACGGTGGAGGCCGGCATCGGCCGCTATGGTCCATACGTCCGGCACGGCCGCATCTACGCCAACCTGCCGGAGGCCGACGAGGTCTTCACCATCGGCATGAACCGCGCGGTGGAAGTGCTGGCGCAGAAGGCCAGCCGCGGCCCGCGCGCCGCGGCCCCCGCCGCACTCAGGGTGCTGGGGGAACATCCCGGCGGCGGCAGGGTCGAGGTCATGGCGGGCCGCTACGGGCCTTACGTGAAGTGGGAGAAGGTCAACGCCACCCTGCCCAAGGACCTGGCGCCGGAGGCCGTCACGCTCGACCAGGCGCTGGAGCTCATTGCGGCAAAGGCCGGGAAGACGGGCGGGCGAAGGACGGCTGGCGCAAAGAAGGCGGCACCGAAAGCGACTGCCAAAGCGGCGGCCGCGAAGACGTCCACATCCAAGGCCGCCACCGCGAAGAAAGCGCCCGCCAGGGCCGCGCGGGCGAAGGCCGCCAAGGCGGGCTGACGGCTGGGGGCGGCGGCAGCCTCTCCGCGGGCTTCATATTCGGCTTCAAGCATATGTGACTGGCCTTCGCGCGCCCGGAGCGGCAGGGTGGCCGGGAACAGGCAAGAAGGATAAACCCCATGACGCGATTGATGTTTTCGCGGCGCCGACTGATCGGCGCCGCGGCGGCCACCGTCTTCGTTCCGGCAGCCGCGCAGGCGCAGATGGCCGCCCAACCCGCCGAGGTGGAGACCGGGTTCGCCCGCCGCAACGTCTCCAGCTTCGCCGCGCAGGACTGGCGGGACCATTTCAGCGAACTCGGGAAGGGCGCGATCGTGGCCGACACCATCTCGCGCGCGCTCCACTTCTGGAGCGGTGACGGCACCGACTACCGCATCTATCCGACCTCGGTGCCGAAATCCGACGAGCTGACCAGACGCGGCTACACGAAGATCGTGCGCAAGAAGGTGGGGCCGGACTGGACGCCGACGCCCTCGCAGCTGGCGCGCTTCCCGGACTGGAAATACATGCCGCCGGGGCCGGACAACCCACTTGGCACCCATGCAATGTACCTCGACTGGCCCGCCTACCTGATCCACGGCACGCATGACACCCGCAAGATCGGGCGGCGGTCCTCGGACGGCTGCATCGGGCTCTACAATGCCGCCATCGCCGACCTCTTCGACCTCACGCCGATCGGCACCCAGGTGCGGCTGATCTGATCCTGCCGCACCGCGGCGATTGACAGCGTTGCCCCCTCGGGTCACAACTCCCCCGATGATCTTCGGGGAGCGAACATGAAGAAAGTCTACGGTTCCGCGCGGGAGGCGCTTGAGGGTCTCCTGCATGACGGGATGTTCATCGCGGCGGGGGGCTTCGGGCTCTGCGGGATCCCCGAGTTGCTGATCGACGCCCTGGTGGAGAGCGGGGTGAAGGATCTGACCATCGCCTCGAACAACTGCGGTGTCGACGGCTTCGGTCTCGGCAAGCTTCTCGACACGCGGCAGATCAGGAAGATGCTGTCGTCCTATGTCGGCGAGAACGCGGAGTTCATGCGGCAGTATCTCTCGGGCGAGCTGGAGCTGGAATTCAACCCGCAGGGCACGCTCGCAGAGCGGATGCGGGCCGGCGGCTGCGGCATCCCCGGCTTCTACACCAAGACCGGCGTGGGCACGGTGATCGCCGAGGGCAAGGAACACAAGGACTTCGACGGCGAGACCTATATTCTGGAAAGGGGCATCTTCGCCGACCTGTCCATAATCAAGGCCTGGAAGGCGGACACCACGGGCAACCTCGTCTTTCGCAAGACCGCGCGCAACTTCAACGTGCCGGCCGGCATGTGCGGACGGGTCTGCGTGGCCGAGGTGGAAGAGATCGTCGAACCGGGCAGCCTCGACCCGGACGGCATCCACCTGCCCGGCATCTACGTGCACCGGATCATCGCCGGTCCGCACGAGAAGCGGATCGAACAGCGCACCCTGCGCAAGCGTGCCTGAGGAGGCCGGGCGATGACGGATCGCGCAGTCAGCGACTTCAGAGAAACGGTCCAGGCCGACTTCCTGCACTGGGTCGCCGTCGCGCGCGACATCGTCACCGACCATTTCCCCTCGGAGCGCACCGAACCACACAACCAGATGGTCATCGACACCGTCCGATCGCTGATGATCGCGGAACGGCTCGGGACCATCGAGACGACGCTCGAGGGTCTCCGCCAGGTCCTCGCCCATTCCAAGGAGAGCTGAAATGCCCTGGGACCGCAACGAGATGGCCGCGCGCGCGGCGCAGGAACTGAAGGACGGGATGTATGTGAACCTCGGCATCGGCATCCCGACGCTTGTGTCGAACTACATCCCCGAGGGAGTGCACGTCACACTGCAGTCGGAAAACGGCATGCTCGGCATGGGCCCCTTCCCCTTCGAGGGCGAGGAAGACCCCGACCTCATCAACGCCGGCAAGCAGACGATCACCGAACTGCCGCACTCGGCCTATTTCGACAGCGCCACGAGCTTCGGCATGATCCGCGGCGGCAAGATCGCCATGGCGATCCTCGGCGCGATGGAGGTTTCGGAAAAGGGCGATCTGGCGAACTGGATGATCCCCGGCAAGCTCGTCAAGGGCATGGGTGGCGCGATGGACCTCGTCGCCGGCGTCGGCCGGGTGGTGGTGGTGATGGATCACACCTCCAAGCACGGCGAATCGAAGGTCCTGCGGGAGTGCACGCTGCCGTTGACCGGCAGGGCCGTGGTGGACAGGATCATCACCAACCTCGGCGTGCTCGACGTCGGCCACAAGGGCCTGCACATCGTCGAACTCGCCTCCGGCGTCACCGAGGCGGAGCTTCGCGCCGCCACCGAGGCCACCGTCGTCTGACCGTGACCGCGAGGTGGCGGGCGATCCCGCCCGGGCCCGGCGCCTTCAGCCTCCGGCGGCAGCCACGGCGGCGCGCTGGCGGATGAGGGCGAGGATGATGTCGATCGTCGGCGTGGGTGAACCCGTCAGTCGGCCGAGTTCCTGGACCGATCCGACCAGGGCGTCGATCTCCATCGGCCGGCCTGCCTCGAGATCCTGAAGCATCGAGGTCCGGTGTGCCCCGACGGCCGCGCCGCCGTCGATGCGCCGATCCACGTCGATCGGGAACGACACGCCCAACTTCTCGGCGATGACCTGCGCCTCCACCATCATCGCGCGCGCGATGGCGCGGGTGCCGGGGTCGGTGCAGAGGATTTCGAGGGTCGCATGGGTCAGGGCCGAGATCGGGTTGAAGGAGAGGTTCCCCCAGAGCTTCACCCAGATCTCGTCCCTCAGCTTCGGCCTTACCGGCGCCTTCAGGCCGGCGGCAGTGAGGGCGGCCGACAGGGCCACTGCCCTCGCGGATTTCGAGCCGTTCGGTTCGCCGAGCGAGAATCGGTTGCCCTCGATATGCCGGACCGTCCCGGGCTCCGGCACCTCGGCGGCCGGATAGACCACGCAGCCGAGCACCCGGTCGGGCCCGATGCCGTTCCACTGGACGTCGCCGGGATCGACCGAGGCAAGCCGCGTTCCTTCGAGAGGACCGCCGATCTTGTGAAAGTACCACCAGGGAATGCCGTTGACCCCGCTGACCACGGTGGTCGCAGGCTCGAGAAGCGGCGCAAGATCGCCGACGATGGCCGGCACGGAATGCGCCTTGAGCGTGAGGATAACATAGTCCTGCGGCCCGAAGTCCCTCGCGTCGGCGCTGGCGCGGACCCTGTGCTCCGTCGTCGTGCCGTTCTCGATCAAGGTCAGGCCCTTGCGGCGTATCGCCTCCAGATGCGGCCCACGCGCCACGATCCCGACATCGACGCCCGCCTGCGCCAGCTTCGCGCCGAGATAGCCGCCGATCGCGCCCGCGCCGAAGATGCAGATCCGCATGGGCCCTGCCCTCAGGCTTCGACAGGGCCGGCAAGGCCGAGTTTTTCGGCCAGACCGATCCGCTGCATCTTGCCCGTCGCGCCCTTCGGAATCTCTGCCACGATGACGATTCGGCGAGGCACCTTGAAATCCGCGAGCCGGCCGGCCGCGAAGTCCCGTATCTCGCGTTCGGTGGCATCACGGCCTTCGCGCAGCACCACGGCGGCGCCCACTTCCTCGCCCAGTTTCGGATGTGGGATGGCGAAGGTCACGACCTGCGCGATCGCCGGATGGTCGAGCAGGACATCGTCGACCTCCAGCGGGCTGATCTTTTCGCCGCCGCGATTGATGATCTCCTTCAGCCGTCCCGTCAGCCGCAGATATCCCAGATCGTCGAAGGCGCCCTGATCGCCGGTGCGAAACCAGCGCGCGCCCTCGGCCATGAAGAAGTTCCGGCCATTGGCGTCGGGATTGCCCTCGTATCCCGGCGTGACGTTCGGGCCGGAGATGACGACCTCGCCGGTTCCCTGCACGAGGCGGTTTTCCAGTTCGTGCGCGATGCGCACCTTCGGCCCCGCCTCGCGCCCGACCGAACCCGGAACCTGGCCGCCGGGCGTGAGCGGGTTGCTCGTCATCTGGTGGGTGGCCTCGGTCATCCCGTAGGCCTCGATGACCGGCGCGCCGAATGTCTCGCTCAATGCCCGCATGACCTGCGCCGGAAGCGACGCCGAGGAGGAGCGGATGAAGCGCAGCCTCGTGGCCGCGATCACGTCCCGGTTTCGCTCGGCCCGGGCGAGGATCGCCTGGTGCATCGTCGGCACCGCGGTGTACCAGGTCGGGCGGACCTCGTTCATCCAGCCGAAGAAGCGCAGCGCATCGAAACCCGGCGCGCAGGAGATCGAAGCACCCGCCCCGAGCGAGGCCGAGACGGCGGCGATCAGGCCGTGGATGTGGAAGAGCGGCATGACGTTCAGGCAGCGGTCGGCCGGTCGCAGCTCCAGCGTCCGCCGGATGTTCTCGGCCGAGGCGGCGAGGTTCGACTGGAGCAGCGGGACGATCTTCGGCCGCGACGTGGTGCCCGAGGTGTGCAGGATCAGCGCGACGTCTCCTGCTCCGGGCTCGCCCGCCAGAGCGGGGGCGGCACTGCCTTCCGCCTGGAGGGTGAAGGCCCCGGCCGGGCCGCTGCCGCCCCTGAGGCGCAGGATCCTCAGCCCGAATTTCGCTGCCGCCGCAAGGGCCGGGCCGTGGTAGCCCTCCTCGACGACCAGCGCCCTGGCCTTCAGGTCGCCAAGGTAGAACTCATATTCCTCCTGCCGGTAGGCGGGGTTCAGGGGCGCGGTCGCGGCGGCTTGCGCGATGGCGACGAAGGCCGCAGCCATTTCCGGCCCGTTCGGCAGGACGATCGCCACGCGGTCCGCTGCGCCGATGCCGTTCGAGCGCAGGCTTGCCGCAACGTCGGCAGAGAGGTCGCGCAGGCCGCCGTAGGTCATCCACGGGCGACCCGGCGCGCCGATGGCGGGCCATTCTGCCGGATGCGGCGCAAGCAGGTCCTTCAGCGTCTCGGCCATCGTCTCTCGTTCCTCCGTCTTGCCCGGTCTGCCGCCGGCGTTCATCGCTTGGCCGCGTAGTAGGCGACCTTCCTCTCGAGATAGCCCAGAAACTCCGAAATCGAAAAGGCCAGCGCGAACAGGATGATGAGAACCGCCCAGAAATGGCCCATCAGGAAGTTCGAGGCATAGAGCTCGAAGAGCGCGCCGAAGCCCACGATGGAGATCAGGAGCTGGCCGATGATGACGCCCTTGACCGCCCGGATCACACCGATCCGAACACCGCCGAGTATCTCTGGAAGTGCAGCCCAGAAGTAGATCTTCGTGAAGGCGTCGAGCGGCGTGGCCCCGAAGCTGCGCGCCATCTCGACGAGCGAGCGGTTGATCTGGCGCACGCCCGCGCGTGCGTTCAGGATGATGATCCAGATCGCGAAGAGCGTGGTGGTGATGATGATCGAGGTCAGTCCGAAGCCGAAGAGGACCATCAGGACCGGCACCAGTGCCGTCAGGGGCGCGCTGACGAAGATGTTGACCCAGGGCAGCAGCAGTTCGTCCACGATCCGGCTCTTGCCCATCAGGATCCCCACCGGGATGCCGATCACGATTGCGAAGAAGACCCCCATGACGAAGGCATAGGCCGTTTCCGTCAGCGCCTTCACGAAGACCGGGGTGCCGATGATCTCGAACAGCGTCGCGAAGACCTGCGACAGCGGCGGAACGAAGAAGGTGAGGTCGAGCTGCCCAACGATCTCCCAAAGGAGACCCCAGATCAGCAGCGAGGACATGGCCGGAAGTCGGATGCCGAACGCGGTCATGGCCTATTCCACATAGCTGCGCAGCGAGGCCCAGATCTGGTCCACGATATCGAGATACTCGGGATCGCGGCGGATGTTCTCGACGCCCTTCTCGCGGAAGCTGGAGGGACGGATGATCTCGGACACCCGGCTCGGGCGGGCCAGAAGGATGGCGATCTGGTCGGAGACGTAGACCGCCTCCTCGATCGAATGGGTCACGAAGATGAAGGTCTTGTTCTCGTTCGCGACGAGGGCGAGGAGATCCTCCTGGAACTTCCGCCGGGTCTGTTCATCCACCGCCGAGAAGGGTTCGTCGAGAAGCAGCACGTCGGCATTCACCGAGAGCGCCCGAGCAAGGCCGACGCGCTGGCGCATGCCGCCGGACAGCTCGTGCGGGAAGCTCTTCTCGAACCCGGCAAGACCGACGTTGCGGATGTATCTTTCCGCGACGGCCTCCCTTTCGGACTTCGCCACCCCGCGAAGCTCGAGCCCGAATGCCACGTTCCGCAGAACGTTGGCCCAGGGCAGGAGCGCGAAGTCCTGAAACACGAAGGCGCGGTCGTTGCCGGGCCCGGCGATCTTCGTCCCGTTGACCTCGACCTCGCCCTCGTCGGCCGGGATGAGGCCCGCGATGATCTTCAGGAGCGTCGTCTTTCCACACCCCGACGGACCGAGCAGCGACGTCAGCTGGCCGCGCGGAAACTCCAGCGACATGTTCCTCAGCGCCTCGACGGCACCATAGGTCTTCGAGACGCCGCGCACCGATACGGCGCTGTCGGGGCCGAGCCTTTGCGCGCCCGCGAAGGAGCTTTCAGTCTGAGACATAACCACGGTTGTTCCCTTCGAACAGGACGTTTTCAAGCTTCTCCAGCAAGTTCAGGAACAGGACTGCCAGCAGGATGATGGAGAAGATGGCCGCGTACATGCTCGGATAATCGGCGATGGAGCGGCTGTAGCTGATGATGTCTCCGACCCCGGTCGGCGTGATCTTCAACTCGGCCAGCACCGCGCCGATGAAGCCGGCCGAAACGCCGAGGCGCAGGCCCGAGAAGATCACCGGCGAGGCGGCGGGAATGACGATCTTGAGGAGAATCTGCCGGTCGTCTGCGAGAAAGGACTGACCCATCTCCTTCAGCGACGCCGGCGTGTTGCGCACGGCGCCGGCGGTGTTCAGCACGATCACGGGCATCGCCATGATGCAGACGACAAACACCTTGGAGGTGAGCCCGATCCCGTAGGCCATCACCAGAAGCGGTATCAGCGCGGCCAGGGGTGCGGCCTGCATGACGATGAAGATGGGCGAGAAGAACCATTCCGACCGGGCGCTAAGGCCGATCCAGAGCCCGAATCCGATGCCCAGAAGGGCCGAGATCGCAACGCCGAGGACGAGCGGCTTGAGGGTTTCGGCATAGGCCCTGAGAAGCGTGCCGTCGAACGCCATGCGGGCGAAAGCCTCCATCGACTCAAGGAAGGTCGGAAAGGCGTAGCTGATCGGTATGCGCCCGCCGATTTCCCACGCGCCGAAGACGAGCACGGCGGACAGAAGCTTGAACACCAAAGAACGGTTCATCGGCAGGTATCCATCCCGGCCGGGAAGCTGCGGACTGAGCGGCCGCAGCCCTCCGGAGCGTTACTGCGTGGCCGTATCGAGCGGCTTGAAGTACCAGAAGTCCTCGATGTTCAGGCTCGCCGGATCGCCTTCCAGCTGGCCCGCCTCGGTATACCATTCCATGTCGGCCGCCGCAGCCTTTCGCCCGCCGCCGTTGGGATCGTAGAGGCCGCCTTCGACCGCTTCGGCATAGAACCCGTCGAGACCGTCGAGGATTTCCTTCGGAAGCTGGCCGATGGGTCCGTCGGGGTTGGTTTCCTTGCGGATGATGGTCGGATCCTTCGTCATGTCCTGCCACGTGCTGAGCAGCGCCTTGACGAAGATGTCGACCTGCTCCTCGTTCGACTGGATCCAGTCGAGGTTGGCGAACAGCGCCTCGTCACTCGCATCCACGTCGAACATCGGCAGGGCGTGGAACCTGTCACCGGCCTCTGCCACGATCTTGTTCTTGTTCGACAGGTCGAGGATCGTCGCCTTGGCCTGACCGGCCATCATCGCGACGACGCGGTTGGCGGAGCCGGGAACGTATGACCGCTCGCCGAACTTGATGCCCTCCTTCTCCTCGATCACGTTGGCGATGGAATCGGTGCCGCCGCCGCGCGAATGCAGCATGATCGGCTCGCCGTCGAGGTCCTTGAGCGAGGCATAGTCCATCGTCGTCACCGGGAAGAACTTCAGCTTCGAGAGCTGGAAGATGATCCTGAGCGGCGCCTTGGAGCGCTGCATGATCGAATAGGGCGTTCCGAAGCCGATATCCATCTGGCCGCTCAGAACCGCCTGGATCGCCAGTTCCTCGTCGGCGAAGGCGGTCCATTCGTAGTCGAGTCCGTTCGCCTTGGCGCGGTCGAGTGCCACGAAGAAGGCCGCCATCTCGTCCGACGGCGTCTCCGCCAGGGCGATCCGGATCGGCTCGGCCTGGGCGGCGGACAGCGTCATGCCAAGGGCGATCGGCACGGCGCAGATGAAGCGCTTCGCCAGCGTCACGATGTCAGTCATGTCTTCTCCTCCCTGAGAATCCTCACGCTCGATAGATGCGGGCGGCGCCGGCCCTCGGCTCTGTGCGCCTGCCCGCGTCCCGTCTTGACCTAGGCACCCCCAAACAATCTTTCGGATACGGATTTCAGATGCCTGCGCATGGCCTCGTAGGCCCCTTCCGGCCTGCGGGCCGCGATCTCCATCGCGATCGCCTCGTGTTCGCCGAAGCTCGAATGGTCCGAAGGCGGGCGCTGACTGTCGCGCACCACGTTGCCCCAGGCGACCGCGCGACGCACGCCGTTCAGTTGGTCAAACAGCGAAAGCAGTAGAAGGTTGTCGCTGGCCTCGGCGATGGCCCGGTGAAAGAGGTCGTCCTGCCTCTCGTACTCGCCCCAGCTCGGGGCGGACTGGGCGCGCTGCATCGCAAGCTGCATCGTCATGAGCGCCTTGCCCGAGGCGTTCACCGCCGCCTCGCGGGCAATGGCGGGTTCGATCGCCATACGCGCGCGCATCATCCGGAAAGGCGTGATCTGACGCCCGAGATCGGCGATCGGATCGGCCGCTGCAGTCTCGGCATCCGCAA